>NZ_ASSJ01000048.1 GCF_000473895.1 Rubidibacter lacunae KORDI 51-2
CCTTTTCTTCCTTTTCGTGAATAATCCAGGCTAGGGCAATGGTGGTGTCATGTCCTCAAGCTATCTTCACAGGTGCGCTTGTCAAGCCCCTCACCTGAATCCTTGCATCATTTCTATTCTTGCACCGCATTCACGTAAAGCGAAGCACAATTCGAGGTGTTCGAGTCTCCACTCTTGCAGAAAAGTCTTTCTTAGCTTAATTTTGCTGCCGATCCAGTTGAATCGCCTGCTCCAATGCCAGTTTCTCTCTTGCTCGTTGTACGTAGGGACGTAATTGCTCTATTGCCCAACCACTCACAATACTCAGGTTCTCTGAACTCATCCCTTTCATTAGCATTTCCACGCACCAAGTTTGTCGTGCTTGCTCGATGCGGGGGAGAGCGTTTTCAGGAGTCAGCATGCCAACTGTAGCCTCTTGCCATAGAGCTAACAAGTCAGACTCCGATAGCGGTTCACCTCGATCCGTCACGAACAATGTCGTTGCTTCGTCTTTCCGAGCCTTCAGCCACTTGCTCAAAGGGTTGTTCGCGTAAGAGCCATAGCGCTTTCCCATAATCCACTGGTTGATGGGGACCTGTCGAGCTGCTCCTTGTTCGACCTGCACCAGATGCTGGCGAGAAGTACAAATATGCTGCGATCGCTTTAATCTCACCAACTCTTCTGGTAGCAGGCCTGCACCAAAAAGCAGGTACACGATTGCGTAGCTTTGTACTCCTTGCTTCTTTGCTTGCTGTAAAATCGATCGCACTAACTCTGCAGGCAAATCGGCGACTCTGGTTTTACTAGGCTGTTGCAACGAGGATTCGCGTGACGGGATAGATACCGCAACTTCGGACAATTTAGCAGTTTCCAAACGGTCGGTTGAGAGATTCGATACCGCTCCATACAGACATACGTCCGCCAAAAAATCGATGAATTCCTCGCGATCGCTCCAAAGTTCCTGGAATTCACTGGTTAGATCGGCGACGAGATATCCAAACAAGCACTTGTCGAGTAAGCTGGCAAATTTTTCTAGAGATGTTCGCATTTCGACCTGTTCTCGTCCGGCGAATTCAGTTAAACATCGGGCAACAGCTCGGGTTCCACGCAAGCGTTCTTGGTTGAAAGCCCGCCGCTGCTCGAGCGAGTACTGCCCGACTTCTCCAACAAACGCTCGCAGTAATTCGGACATGCCCTCCAAGGCATGGAGGCGATCGCGCGCGTAGTACTTGACTGCTGCCGATAGCGAGTCGATCTCGGCGGCGGACGCTTCGAGCGCTTCGGGCAAACGAGCAAAAATCCCCGAATCTTCAACAACCGCCAAAAGCAAGTCATGCTTGCTCCCAAAGTTTCGAAACAGCGTGACTTCGTTCACCCCCGCTCGGTCTGCAATTTGCTTGGTCGTTGTTGCAGCAAAGCCTTGGGACGCGAACAGTTCGATTGCTGCGTCGACGATACGCTTGCTTGAGGGAGCGGGGTTGCGAGACATGTGCTTGTGCAAGTGAGGCTTGCTATTTATTGAATTGCTTGCTAAATTGAAGTCGATAGCAAGTCACACTTGCATCACTGCCCTCAGCTTAGCACCCCTTCATGTCGGGCGAGCTTTTCATGACTCTACAATTGACTTCAACTGCATTGACTTCACCTGCTAAGAGAGCTCCCTCGTCCCCGCACGAGGCAATGTCGCTGAACTGGGGGACGATCGCCACGTTTGCAGGCTTTCACATCCTCGCACTCCTAGCGCCTTTCTTTTTTCCTGGTCGGCCCTGGCTGTTGCGATCGGACTGCACTGGTTGTGCGGCAGCATCGGCATTTGCCTGGGCTATCACCGCCTGCTAACCCATCGCAGCTTGCGGGTCCCGAAGTGGTTGGAACGCACGCTCGTCACGATCGGCGCCTTAGCCCTTCAAGGGGGACCGATCCTCTGGGTATCCGCCCATCGCCGCCACCATGCCCATACCGAGGATCTGGAGCGCGATCCCCATTCCTCGGCGCGGGGATTTTGGTGGAGCCACATGTTCTGGATGTTCTACCAACGTCCCGAAATCTTCGACTATGTGCTCTACAAACGTCACGCCCGCGACGTCGATCGCGATCCTTACTACCGCTTGCTCGACCGCAACGTCAGCTCCATCATCTTGCAAGTGTTGTTGGGGTTGATGCTTCTCGGACTGGGCGGCTGGTCGTTTGTCATTTACGGAGTCTTCCTGCGGACAGTCGTGCTCTGGCATAGCACCTGGCTCATCAACTCCGCAACCCACATGGTGGGGTATCGCAACTTCGATGACGATAATGACGCCCGCAATGTCTGGTGGGCCGCCCTATTGACCTATGGTGAGGGCTGGCACAACAATCACCATGCCAATCCCAACGTTGCTAAGGCTGGCTTGCGCTGGTGGGAGATCGATATGACGTGGTGGGCGATCCAAGTGCTCGGATCGCTGGGTCTGACCGAGAAAGTCGTGAAACTGACATCACCGAGAACGACACCGTAACTATGTCCCCGAAAACCATTGCCCCGAAAGCAGCCTGAATCATGGTGGTTCTCGGCTGACAGAGCACTCCCCCAGCATGCAGGCACCATCGTTGATTCTTTTGCAACTCCTAAGGTGTGGAGGTTCTTCGCTATCCACACCGGCCGCTTGCTGAGGTAACTGCCGAGACCGCCACGGAGTAGGTCGGAAGCAACCAAAAGGGGTCGCGATGGCTCTCGCGGACCTTCGAGGAATTGCATGTGGGGATAAAGTGCTCGGCGTTTTGACCGCGATCGCCCACCCTAATCCCGACAGGTCCGGTAACGGGCTGTTTCGTTAGCCCATATCTAGGGTTTGCTGATAAAGTCCCCAAATCAAATCTAGGGGGCAGAGAGCTTATGGAATCAGGCTTTTACCAACAAGCTCCAGCTTTTTGCCTCGGATTCTCGGCCCAAGTGTAAGGGTTTTGAGGCTCTGGTGCCTATAGCCGTGCACTTTTCTGGCATAGAAAACGCTGAGATCCTTTCATTGACATAATCCAGCCTTTTTCAGCAAACCCTATCTATAGCAATGGGAGAGAGCGTTTGGACGCACGCTAAGACCAGAAGTCCCGCTCCAAATTCGTTTCAGACTTGAAATATCCGAACCAGCTCCTCAGCTGCCACACCTGCGTCCGGCAACCTAGCGTGGATGACAGCGTCGGACCGTCGGGACGATCGCCTCGGTACATCCCGATCAGCTTGGCAGCACAATTGCATCGGGTTGCTTTGGCGATTGTGGCGTTCGCTGCGGCTGCAGAACTCGGTTGAGCTTGCCGCTCTGGAAGCCTTCGAGGTCGAGGGTGACGAACAGGAAGCCCAGCTCCTGAAAATCTGCAACTAGTTGCGGTAGATCGATGGCAGCAACGAACTCCTTGATGCGCTCGGGCGGCAGCTCGATACGGGCTGTATCGCCGGCGGAGCGCACGCGTAGGTGGCGCCAACCGCGTTTGCGCAAGTACATCTCCGCGCGCCCGACGCGCTGCAGCTTGGAAACTGTGATGGCTTCGCCGTAAGGAAAGCGCGAACTCAAACACGGCTGCGAGGGCTTATCCCACCACGGCAGCCTCAAGGCACGGGATATCTCGCGCACGTCAGCTTTGGCGATCCCTAGTTCTGCCAGGGGCGATCGCGCACCGCGTTCTCTGGCCGCACGGATACCAGGGCGATAGTCGCGCAAGTCGTCGGCATTCACCCCATCCACGACATAGGGATAGCCGCGATCTCGGGCCAGCGGTTTGAGCGTATCGTGCAGCTCGCTTTTGCAAAAATAGCAGCGATCGACCGAATTGGCAGCGTAGTCTGGGTTTTCCAGTTCGTGGGTTTCGACGAATTCGTGGCGAATGCCGATTGCCTCTGCCTGCATTTGAGCGTCGTCAAGGTCTTCCGGTAGCAGCGATGGCGACACGGCCGTGATTGCGAGGGCGCGATCGCCCAGGATGTCATAAGCCACCTTCGTCACAAGCGTACTGTCGATGCCGCCGGAGTAAGCAATCAGCGCGCGATCCATCTCGGCAAATAGGGCTTGCAAGCGGGCGAGTTGGGTCATGGTTGAAGAGCCATCCGTTTTTGCTTCGCCATGGAACTGCGATCTTACTTCCGTTTTATCGCGTCCGATAGCAGAGCTTGTGGTGCGGCGACCGATCGGAGTGCCGACGCTCCGGTGAGTCTCCGGCGGGTTCCAAAGGTCGATCGGATTGCCAACACACGCGGAGCAATGGCATTAGAAGGAAGTGTCCGGATAATTTCCAGCATAAAAGTCTTGACAAAATGATGTTTAGAATTCGAAGTACCCGTACCAACTCTTTTACAGCAGCCCTGGATCCAAACCTTATGACTGGTAGAGCGACGATCGCCAGCAACAGTCGCCCCCGAACGTGATTGGCGTCTCGACCGTGCCAACACCTTGGAAGAGAAGCCAAAGCCACTGGTCCTACGGCTCGATGCCGAGACAGAAGGCGTTGCCCTCATCGAATTGCTAGAGACCCAAGCCATCAGCAACGCTCGCAAAACATTTATTGTGGTGCTGCCGCAGCTGCTGAACGCGCGGATAGTGCATCAGGCAACCCCCAGAGAATTCACCGAGCGCAACGGACTGGGCGGTTGGCTGGCGCTGTCTCCAGTCCAGGAAGACGAGGTTTCTTGTCTGCGACCTAGCTATGGCGGGCATTTGCCGCAACGGGGTCACCTAACTCGGTGCGGATTGGATAGTCCTGTGCGCTTGCGTATCCGGGCGTGGCACGATCGCTGGCGATGCAATCATCGGGTTATTCTGTACGTTTTTCAGGGGGCGCATCGAGCGTGATGGCGTCGCAGAGCACATTCCAGACAAGTCAACTTCGCTCCCGGTGCAGGAGTTTTACAGCCAGGGGCAACAGGGCGGCGCGCGGGTGTTGCAGCAAGGGATGCTATCGCTCATCGAGTGTCGGAGTGTCGATCGCTGGAATATTGGGCAGCATTCGCCTTCATCAGCGCGCTTGGTTCAGGCGGGAGCACCAGGTTATTTAGGCAGGAGCAGCGTGTGTCTGTGAAAATCCGACTGCACGTTCGCGGCCGCCTGCTCGCTAGGAAACTGCTTACGATGGTAGGCATCGCGGCACGGCGATCCAATCTCTGGCTAGGTGTTGGAACTTTTGTCAGCTGCAGTTGAGGCGATCGCATCTGTTATTGAACTCTCTGCATCCACCTTGTTGGAGCTGGCGTTCGAATGCGCTTCGAACCTCACGCCCTGCAGGATAATCGCGTGCAAGCTCCTGCGCCATTCCGGACCGAGTAGTTCCTGCCGCAGGGACTGCCAAGTTTGCCAATGCTCCCAGCGCGCGCGCCGCAACAACTCCGCTAACGTCGGCATTGACTTTGCCCACTTGCAACCACAAATGTTTGCTAAGAATGCTTCCAGCACCTGCGTGTCTTGAATTTCGCCCAACACGGTCTGGACGGCTTCTACTTGCCGCACGTGCGCTGCATAGGCGTCGCCGTAAAGTGACGCGAACAGCTCTAGTTGATAGCGAGCTCGCTTAGCCGCCTTCCGCAAATCATGAAGTAACTCGCCGCGCACCTGGAGTAGTTCCTCCACGCGCAGGCTGTCCGGCGCTGCTGATTCGCCAGCCGCTGGCAACTCCACAAACCAGCCTGGATGCAAGAGCAATTCGCCGACCTCTGGCAGCAGCAAATCCGGTAGCACTTCTCCCATCGGCAACTGAGCGATCGCTCTCTGGCGCGGGCATGCCAGCCATGCATTCGTTTCGGTCTTTAACGCGCAGTAGCGTTTGCTATCGAGTGTTCGCTGCACCTGCTTGCGGGCCTTGCGACGTTGCTTATCCAAGCGTGTCAGGGTCTCGTCGAGCGCGTCTTGTTCGGATAGAGGCACGTGCGGGCGATAGCGTCGCTCCAGGGCTTCGCGCAGCACATCAAGGTCGCGCAACCGCCCGAGCCGCCGTGCAAGCCTACCCACGCGCTTGTCCGTCAGGGTCTTCGAGACCTCCAGCACAGGGGCAAAGCCGCGCAGCGCCGATCGCAATCGTCGCATCCCGACGCGCAATTGATGCAAAGCTTCGGGGTCGCGATCGCGCCGCACCTCTGTCTCGTGGCGGGCGATCTTGCGGCTATGACGGGCAATGGCTGCGATCGCCCAATCGCCCAAGCTAGAAACTGCTGTGAGAGTAGATTGTGTCACCGTTTACACCAAACGCTCTCCTATACGAGTCTACTTAGCTTACCCTTAACCTTGGAACGGTCATAGGACAGATGCCATTAAGGTATTTTGATTTTTCTTGGTATCCTTGGGCGATGCCGAACCTGGCTCGGTTCGGCAATGCGGATGGAAGGGCAATATTGCCAGTTGGCAGAGAACAGACATATACCCCCTCCCCCACTGACCTGTAAGCTGTCAGCAATGAGAGAGTTGGCGAACGAACCAAAGATGTCAAAATGGTTTCGAACTAACGAATGTGCAGGTTCGGTGGTGCCAACCGCACCCCCCGTTATCGAGGAGGTAGACAGCGCAGAACATGAATAGAGTGGGTACCCATCTGGTCGTAGACGCCTGGCAAGTGCCTGTTGAATTGCTCAACGATCCCGAGCGAATCCGGAGTGCCCTGCTGGAAGCAACTATTGCTGGAGGAGCCACCCTGCTCGACATGTGCGTACATCAGTTCAGTCCGCACGGTGTAACCGCAACGGCGACCCTGGCAGAATCGCACATTGCCATCCACACATGGCCCGAGTACGGCTACTTTGCGGCGGATCTTTTCTTTTGTGGCAGTGGGGACCCACAGGCAGCCATGCAAGCTATGCAAACAGCCTTAGAGGCAAAGTACGTGCGGGTACGACATATCGAACGCGGCTTTCCTGGTTCTACTCTCGAACGCGATCGCCAGTGCGAAGCACCTATTGCCGTATAGAGGTACAGTCGCCCACCACTTACAGCCCCGGTCACGGCGTAGCGATCTAAAGTAGTGGTTGGCCGCACCAACGCCATCGCATGGCTTACATGCAATTTTGGCTAACAAGATCTGCTAACAAGATTTATCGAGAGATATATCACCCCTATCTCGGTTTCGCATAGCAACTTTTGCCTTAACTCCTCTCCTTTATTTCATTGCCGGCCTCATTAACGATGCCAAGCAACTATAGCGGAGTTCAAATAGGTGGGGTACACTCCAAACCCCAAAACAAGGCTCTATCTCTCCTGGGACGGGTGCATGTCAGTTTCTGGAAGGAAACTCGTAAGCTGCCTGAGTCCGGAAAAAGTCTATTTTCCCCGCACCAGCTAGCTTCTGGTGCACAGCGAGGAGTCTTTGCACGCCAGTGCGGAATTACTTTCTAGACGATGGCACGCACCCCTTTTTGCAAGCCTCCAAAAAGTGATTCCCAGTCAGCAACATCCTCCAGTTGGGCAAGAAACTAGGCAAACCAATCATGTCGAACGGCTCAATAATACCTTGTGACAGCGGGTCTCTAGACTGCACGGGAATCGACACTCTTTTTCTGCGAAGTCAAAAAACACATTGGTACCATTTAGTACTTGGTGTATGGCTATAATGCAGATACCGCAAAAGTTAGAGTTTCCACCACCACTACTAATAAACCCCTTCGAGCATGCATTTGTCCTGCCTGGATGTTTGACGTGGGATTTAGAGAGGTGCGGTCATTTACGCTAAGGAGACTGCGCCGGAGAACTTAGTGGTGGCGATGCATATGGCGGTGAACTTGTTGAGCCAAGACAAAAGCGCTAAGAGAATTGTTCAGGCAAAACGCTTCAAGGCTGGCTGAGGCAACGATCGTCTGCTGTACTTTCCAGCTCAATGAGAATGCGTTTGCTTCGAACTGACGGGGATTGCAGTTAACTTGTTACGATTTGGTAAGGAAATGACTGAGTTTGGAACGCATGACCGCTACCCTACCCCCTGCTATCTGTAGCTCGCGATCGAACTGTGCGCCCCGGGTCGAACTCCTCACTAACGGCGCGATTGTCATTGCCGAGCAAATTCCAATCGATGCCGTCAACCTCAACGTGTGGCTCGGTGTCGGCTCTGCGATCGAGACCGACGACATCAACGGCATGGCGCACTTCCTGGAGCATATGGTCTTCAAGGGTACGGCGCAGTTGCAGCCGGGCGAGTTCGACCGCCGTGTCGAAGCGCGCGGAGCCGTCATGAACGCCGCTACCAGTCAGGACTATACTCACTACTTCATCACTACTGCTCCTCAAGACTTCGCGCAGCTCGTCCCGCTTCAGCTCGACGTGGTGTGTAATGCCAGCATTCCCGACGCCGAATTCGAACGCGAGCGTCTCGTCGTGCGCGAAGAAATCCGCCGGTCCGAAGACAACCCCACGCGTCGGACCTACGCCCGTGCGATGGAGACCTGTTTTCCGGGTTTACCATATCGGCGCCCGATTCTCGGTCCCGACGCCGTCATTGCCGGGCTCGTACCGGACCAAATGCGGGCTTTTCACAAGCGGCACTACTGTCCGGCGGCGATGACCGTTGCAGCTGTCGGCAACCTCCCCGAGCAGGAGTTGATTGACATCGTTACTGCAGGCTTCGACTGCGTTGCACCCGCCTCAGGCGATCGCGTCCGCCACATCCTCCCCGACCTCGAGCCGCCCTTCACCGAGATCGTCCGCCACGAGTACACCGACCCGCAGCTCCAGCAAGCGCGCCTGGTGATGTTGTGGCGCGCGCCAGGATTGCAAGATCTCGACAACACCTACGCCCTCGACGTACTAGCAGCGATTTTGGGACAGGGTAAGTCCTCGCGCCTGTTCCGCGACCTGCGCGAAGAACGGCAACTTGCTTTGAGCATCTCAGCTTACAATGCCACGAACAAATTTCAAGGCAGCTTTTACATATCGGCACGTCTCGAAACCGATCGCATTACCGCTACTGAAGCTGCACTAACCGATCACGTTATGAGGTTGCAATCGGAGTTGGTGTCGGATGCCGAACTCGCTCGCATCCGCACGCAAGTCGCCAATCGCTTCATCTTCAGCAGTGAAAAACCGAGCGAGCTTGCCAACCTCTACGGCTATTACTATTCGCAACTCGGCGATATCGCCCCAGCTTTGAACTACGCCGAGCGCGTGCGTCGTATTGAGGCTACTGACGTGCGCGCTGCTGCGCGCCAGTACCTGTCGCCGACTGCTTATGGGATCGTCGTGGCACGTCCGCCGGCAGGATAACTCACGCGCGGGTCGAGGTCGATCGGCACCTAAGGAATATCTGCCTCTAAGGAATACGTAGTACGGCACTCAAACAATCGCGATCGCTCAGACTCCAGGCGCGTGTAAGCAAACGGGAAATGCTGAGGCAGCTCAACCGATGCTATCCAGCAGCTCTAGAGCGCGACCTGAGTGGCTGGCGTGCAGATTTGTCCGCTGCCTGCCTCGGTGCATTCCCAGACCTGACCGTCGAGCGCGATCTGTTCGATCGAACTGGCCAAGCGCAGTGCTTTCAGGGCCTGCTCGCCGCCCACCGATGGCTGGTCGCCACCGCGCACGCAGCTGACGAAGTGCTCAAGTTCGGCGTGTAGGGGCTCGATGTTGCTCGTGTGGACTTTCTCGATCAGTCCATCTTGACGGTACAGAACCTGACCGTAATCGGTCGTGTAGTTGGCCGTGGTGCGCCGGTGGATGAGGATTTCGTTATTGAGAAAGTCGGCTTCGGTCAAACATTGACGGCAGTGCGCCGTGATACGTCGGACCTTACGATGTGCGACTTTGCTGGCCGTCAGATTTGCGATCGTACCGTTGGCAAATCCGAACGTCGCTGTTACAAAATCCAGATAGCCCGAGTCGCGGCAGCGACTGCCGCCAGCGGTCAGCCGCGTGACGGGGGCACCCGCCAGCTCTAACAACAGGTCGATGTCGTGGATCATTAAATCCAACACCACCGATACGTCACTTGCGCGTTGGGGATACGGACTCATTCGGTGCGCTTCTAGCGCCAACACGTCCTCGGTTTTAAGAACCTTAGAAAACTCCTGAAACGCCGGGTTGAAACGCTCGATGTGCCCGACTTGCAAGATACTATTCGACTCGGCTGCAACATTGATCAGCGACTCGGCTTCGGCAATGCTGGCCGCGATCGGCTTTTCAATGAGAACGTTTACGCCGGCTTGCAAGCAGGCAATACCAACTGGATGGTGCAAGCGCGTTGGCACGGCAATGCATATCGCATCGACATGCGGTAATAATTCGAGATAGTTTTCGAAGAATCGCACGCGATATTTACTAGCAATATCGAGACCGCGGGCGACGTTGATATCAGCAACGCCGAACAATTCCACGTCTTTGAGCAATCCTAAAATTCGGGCGTGGTGCTGTCCCATGTTGCCAACGCCAATGACGCCCAAACGCAACCGAGACTTCGCACCGCGCGGCGAGTGTAGCGCGCCTTCTGCTGAGTGCTCTGGCATGTTTCTCGCTCCTCACACCTCACCAAAAATATACTTTTTGGCTAGTTTTCCACATCCCAGATACTACCACAGCCCCCCTAGCCGCTCCGTGCCAACAAGGGCGAACGCTTGGGCGAACGCATAGAGATTTCTGTACCACGACCGAATTAGGGTTTCAGCGATCGGGATTGTCTGAACATAACTCTCTGTTCTCTTCAAGTCCCGATCGAGCCTCGCTTTTGACGAAAATCGAGCTGAGACTGAGAGAGACTGCTTGAAAAGCCCACCTGCTGGGTATCAGACTACCCCGAGCTACCCGTAAAAAATCCCGATAGTCCTGTCGCCTCGTCGTGAGGAATTTGCCTGATTTGGCCCAGCTCGACATTTCAAACAGGCTCTGAGTTCTGCGTTTGCCATACTCGTCAGTTTCGTATGGTTGAATCCTTGCTTAGAACGTGTTGTATAGAGTCCCGATCGCCCAACGCCGTCCGGCGATCGAGCAGTGCCAGAGCCTGGAAGCTGCAATCCCTCGAACCGTTTGGACGAATTACACGAGATCGCCCCACAAACTTATACAGCGCGATCGCCCTGCCTAGGGGTCGGTAGCCCTGCCCACCGACGCAGTCCGCAAGCCGACGTCGCCCTTTCACTGGGAGCAAGTCCCGAACCAATCTGAGGGAAATCATGACCGTCGCGATCGCTCACTAGCACCCCGAACGTGTCGTCCTCCGCAGCATCAACTGGTGTACCTACAAAGCACGCGTCTGCGACCTCGAATCAAAATCTGCAAAACGTCTGACCTACGACCTGCAACTGAACTAGTTGTTAAAGCTCGGCACATTTGTTCGATTTGGCCATACTTATTGGATGAGAGAGGAAGTCATATTTATGCAGCCGTACGAAAATTTTGCAGCAGTTTTACGGCAGCGCGTCAGTGATAGCTGCGTGACTTCATTGATCGAAGGTTGCGAGGCCGCACGGCGATTGCTGGTTTTGGTGTGGCCCCATTTGGGAGACTTCGACCCGCTCGAATATGCTTGGTGGCTGCAACGGGAGCGCGATCGGCTCTTGGCGGAAGGCATTATGGTGCGGGCAGTAGCCATCGGCGATCGTGCAGCTGGGCAAAAGTTCTGCGAATACACCGGCTTCCCAGCGGAGTGGCTTTTTGTAGATCCGAAAGCGGAATTGCACCAACAGTTGGGGCTTTATGCTGGCTTGAGTTGGAAGCTACCAGGGTTCGGAGCTGCGCAAAATGCTTATTTGAATCTGGTCTTAATGTGTGGCGGGCTCGGCAGTCCGGGAACCCTCCGGGAGGTTTTACGAGGCTATACAGGCGATCGCGCCGCACCTCAGCTCATCGGCGATGAAGACATCGTGCGGGCCAAGCCCCTGCCAGCTCTGAGTGGGAAAACCTTCCGGGTTGCCGGGGGCAATGGCTTTCAACGTCCTTTTGAATTGGCGACGCTACGGCTACGGAATATGGGGGAAGTGTTGGGAAATTGGCGCACCTATGTTCCCGACGCGCGGTACCTGACGCAACGGGGCGGGACATTTTTATTTGATGCGAATGGAGAGCTCGTCTACGAGCACCGCGATCGCGGCATTTTAGGGTTTTCTGCGACCATGGACCGGCCGCTGGCATTTTTGGAGACAACCAAACTCAGCGATCGCAAACGGTAAAGTTCGCAACTCCACTGTTAAATCTCGGATTAGATCGCGGTCAACCTTTGGAATATCAAGGGTACGCGTTGGATGCAGGATTTCTGAAAATCGAGCCATTCTGGGCAGGAAAACTACCAATCAAATTTCGTGGTACTTAGGCTGCACATGTTCTATGTGGTCTCGGGGCAATATCCTACACCACCTGCGGATATAGAAACTGATATAGCCAGTCGCGAGCAACCTTTAGCGAAGATGCTGCAGCCTTTCTAGTGCTCTACTATGAGGACTTTAGGGAAAAAGGGTCATAAGTGTCAGGCGGGCATCGTCCACTTGCAAGTTGCCAACCTAACCCTAGCTGACTCTCGCTGCTCATTTCCGCATAGGCTTGCGTTTTCGATCTCACTTCCTCGGTTAGCTTTATGTGCCACCCCCCCCCAGAAATTACCGACTCATCGCGCTCAATTCATTCTCGGTAATGTTCGGGAAAGTGCGGTGTTTAGGCGCGTGAAACTCCACTCGCCGCTCCAACTTAAGCGCCTCCTGAGACGACAACGCCGCGCAGAACGCTCCAGTTTTTTGCATTTCAGGTTGTCACACCCCAATCTCACCAGCTTGGAATCTGCCTACCGACTTCGCAGCAACACTGCCATCTCCAATGCCCAAGTCTCCAACGTCCGCTGTGCATTGCCGACGATAATGGCGATCGCCCCCCTGCTATGGAAATTCAATGTTTGGACCCCCCCAACGTATCGAGCCCGGACCCGGTCAAGAATCGGTGTGGGATTACCCGCGCCCGCCGCGCCTTGAAGCCACCGATCGCCATGTCCGCGTGGTCTTCAACGAGGTAGCGATCGTCGATACCCGCGCCGCGCTGAGGATGCTCGAGACCAGCCATCCGCCCGTCTACTACTTGCCGGCCGCCGACGTACGCACCGAATATCTGCAGCCGAGCGCGCGCAAAACCTTCTGCGAGTTCAAAGGGGTCGCCCGTTACTTTACCCTCACCATCGGCGATCGCAGCATCTCCGATGCAGTCTGGGACTATCCCGAGCCGACCCCTCACTACGCCCAAATCGCCGGGCACTTTGCGTTGTATCCCGCCCAGATGGATGCCTGCTTCATCGATGACGAACTCGTTCGCGCTCAAGCTGGCGACTTCTATGGCGGTTGGATCTCCAACGACATCGTCGGTCCGTTCAAAGGCGAACCCGGCACCTGGGGTTGGTAACACCGGGAACGCAGGGGCGCCCGATCGCGACAACCGGAGCCAGATGGCGTTGAGACTTGGCAGTCCCCACCCGCGCTAGTTAAACTATCGCAATAGCGAACATTTGTTCTAGCTCATCGTTCGATTCTTCAACGCGTGCGTCCCGTAGCGCGCGCCTCGCACTCGTGGCCCATTCTCTCCCGCGCAGCATGACTGAGGAACGCGCCTACTGGCTGGCATGGTCGCGCGTGCCCGGCATCGGACCCGTAACGCTAAAGCGCCTGAGCGATCGCTTCGGCGACGTCCGCGCGGCGTGGGAAGCACCCCCCGCCGATCTGCGGGGCATCGACGGCATCGGCCCCCAGTCCTTGGAGGTTATCCGCCAAGAGCGCGATCGCCTCGACCCCGATACCTTGCTTGTCAACTACAGTCGCACCAACCCGCAGTTTTGGACGCCTGCCGATCCCGGCTATCCGTCTCTGTTGCTAGAAACGCCGAGCCCACCGCCTGTCCTGCACTATCGCGGCCGCCCGGAGATACTGGATGACCCCAAACCCTTCGTTGCGATCGTAGGCACTCGCTATCCCACTGCCTACGGCCGACGCTGGACGCGCACGATGAGTACCGCCCTTGCTGCCCGCGGCTTCACGATCGTCTCCGGATTGGCAGCTGGCATCGACGCTGAAGCCCACCGCGGCTGCTTGGACGTTGGCGGCAAGACGATCTCAGTGTTAGGCACGGGAGTTGATGTCATCTATCCTGCCAGCAATCGCGCGCTGTACGCTGACATCGAGCGGCAAGGATTGATTCTCAGCGAGTATCCCGATGGGACGCAGCCCGAGCGCGGCAACTTCCCCGCCCGCAACCGCATCATTGCCGGGCTGTCCCGCGCCGTGTTGGTGATGGAAGCCCCCACCAAATCCGGCGCTCTGATCACCGCACGCTTCGCCAACGAATTCGGACGCGACGTATTTGCCTTGCCCGGTTCCCTCGATAACGAACAAGCGGTCGGTTGTCTGGGATTGGTCAATCGCGGCGCGCAACTCATTCTCAGTGAAGGCCATGTTCTCGAGCTGCTTGGTGAGATGCCCCAACTCGACCTAGTCGATATGGCTCCCGCACCGGTCGCGCCGCCACCGGACCTAGATCCCCAGCTTGCCGATGTCCTCGCCGTGCTATCGGCAGACTCGCTGCCGTTTGACCTCGTGGTCCAGCAGGTCGGGACAGCCGCCAGCGATGTTTCGGCCGCCCTCCTGCAGTTAGAGTTGTTCGGGCTAGTGGTGCAAGTACCGGGCATGCGCTATCGTCGCGCCTGATGGCAGCTTACATTGGCAGTTAGGCGTGCTAGAACGGGGGCGTAACTTCGTCTCGGGTCCCGTGCGAGCGGTATCCGACTGCGATCGTCGCGATGGAGACGCTTTCCGTGATTGCACTATCAATTGGCACCGGCATCATCGGTCTTCTGGCTACCGTTAGTTTCGTTGGCGCGCTGCCGGCCGCCGTCGAGCTACCGTCCTTACCCGTATTTGTCGCTCAGGGTGCTGACATCAGTGACGAAGAGCTGCAGCAGTTTGCAAACGCGCTCGAGCAGGTTTTCCAAATCCGCAGTGCATCCCGCGATCGGGCCGTTGCCACCGTCCGCGCAACCGGCATGGAGCCAGAGCGCTACGACGAAATCCTGCGCGCGCAGCGAGAGTCGGATGGCGCGGAGAATGCTGGTGCCACCGAAGCGGAACTGGAGCAGTTCGAAGACGCCAGCAAAGATCTGCTCGCGATCGTCCGCGAGACCCAAGATGAAATGCAGGAAGCAGTGGAGCAAGAAGGTCTAGATATAGAGCGCTATGAGGAGATCGGCCTCGCGGTCCAAAACGACTCCGAACTGCAAGAGCGGATCCGCGACCTGCTTGGTGGCGAGTAGTATGCGCCGTTTCATTGGCGCCGATCTGACTGTCAACTTATCTGTTATGGCAATTGGTAGGTTTCGGTCGCAGTTTAAGAGCGGCGATCGCCGCTCCTTCATGCCGGATCCAGGGGCTTTGCAGTGCATACCTCTCGCTCGTGTGATAGTAGGAAGTCACCTAATGAGAAGGCACCTGACTGATAACAGGTGCCTAAAATTAAGTTAGCCTTTCGGTCTGGAAACGAGCGTGCCAGCAACGTAAATGCGTTAGGCAATCGCAGCCATCTTCACCTCATTCTCAGTCAGGAGTTGCTGTAGTTCGTCGGCGTCGACGGTTTCTTTCTCCACCAATGCTGCCGCGAGCTTGTCGAGAATGTGACGGTTGCTAACTAGCACGTCCTTGCATCGCTGGTAAGCTCGATCGACTAGGGAGCGAACTTCCTCGTCGATAGCCGCTGCCGTCTCGTCAGAGAAGTCGCGGTCCGAGGCTATATCCCGACCGAGGAAAACGTTGCCGTTCGAGCGACCCAACGCGACCGGACCCAAGCGATCGCTCATTCCCAAGCGGGTAACCATCTGCCGAGCCACGCGGGCAACTTGCTGCAGATCGTTAGACGCCCCTGTCGTCACCTCTTCCTCACCGAAGACGATTTCTTCTGCGATGCGACCGCCCAGCGCTACGGCCATCTGGTTCTGCAGGTAAGAGCGTGAGTAAAGTCCGGAATCGAGACGGTCCTCGCTCGGCGTGAACCAAGTGAGTCCGCCTGCCGCACCGCGAGGGATGATGCTGATTTTCTGGACCGGATCGTAGTCAGGCATTAGCGCTCCGCAGAGAGCATGGCCGGCTTCGTGGTAAGCGACCAACTGCTTGCGCTTCTCGCTCATCACGCGGTCTTTCTTTTCCGGACCGGCCAGCACGCGATCGATCGCGTCGTTGACCTCGTCCATCGAAATCTCCGTCAGCTCGCGGCGGGCGGCGAGGATTGCTGCCTCGTTGAGTAGGTTAGCCAAGTCCGCTCCGGTGAAGCCCGGCGTCCGTCGCGCCACTTTGTCGAGGTCGACATCCTTAGCCAGAGTCTTGCCGCGTGCGTGGACGTTGAGGATCTCCAACCGCCCGGCGTAGTCGGGACGATCGACCACGATCTGGCGGTCGAAGCGGCCCGGACGCAGTAAGGCTTGGTCGAGTACGTCGGGGCGGTTGGTCGCGGCGATGATGATGATCCCAGTGTTGCCCTCAAAGCCGTCCATCTCGGTCAGCAGCTGGTTGAGGGTTTGCTCGCGCTCGTCGTTACCGCCACCCAAGCCGGCACCGCGCTGTCGACCCACGGCGTCGATCTCGTCGATAAAGATGATGCAGGGAGCACTGCTCTTGGCTTGCTCGAATAAATCGCGCACGCGCGAAGCCCCTACGCCAACGAACATTTCCACAAACTCGGAACCAGATATGCTGAAGAACGGCACGCCAGCCTCGCCAGCGACTGCCCGCGCCAACAGGGTCTTACCCGTTCCTGGCGGTCCGACCAGCAGCGCCCCCTTGGGAATCTTTGCCCCCACTTCCGTGAAGCGATCGGCATTTTTAAGGAAATCCACCAACTCGCTGAGTTCCAACTTTGCTTGCTCGATGCCCGCCACGTCTGCGAAAGTGACGTTGGTCTGGGGCTCCATCTGAACTTTGGCTCGGGACTTGCCGAAGTTCATGGCTTGCGAACCCGGACCGCCTTGAGCGCGCCGTAGCAAAAAGAACAGACCGGCAAGTACCAGTAGCGGCACGAATAAACCGCTCAACGCGCGCCACAAAAAGCCTTCATCGCTCTTAGGCTGCACGTCTATATCTACTTTATTCTCGAGCAGAATCTGGTCGAGCTGCGGATCGTTAACCAACGTCACCCGCACCTTGCTGCCATCCTCGGCTGTCGCGATCGCTTCAGAGCGATCGGAACTTAGCTGGACTTGCTCGACCCGATCGTTCTTGATGTTGTTGATAAACTCGCTGTATTTCCACGTTTCTTGGCTCTGGGGCTCGCGCTCCAGAAACGCCGTTGCTAAAGCAACCGCAACGATCGCGAGCAAGACGTAGAGCCCGGCATTACGCCATCTTTTATTACCGTTTTTGTTCACGGGCTTGAACCTCCTGGGGGTGCAAGAATCCTACTCGGGCATTTGTTTTCGGGTAACGCTAACCGCGCGCCCCCGATGTAAATGCACTCGCTCTCAACTGCGCTGGCATTATTAAATAATGTTAACGTTCCTGAGAAAATCCGGTCGCGGCACCCCAATAAAAAATGACGGCCGCGTCGCCAGCAAGAGCGTCTCTGTCGAGCGCGTGCGAAATGCCGAAATATCGCCCAGTATAGCCTGTAGAACCAGCAACGGCAGCGGTAGGGGTTGCGTTCGCACCAGCGGGTTCGGGGTTGGGGAACGCCTCACCAATCCATCAAAAGGTGGATATCTATCTGCAAAAAATCTGTCCGCTAGTAGGGTCTTAGCACGCTTGCTGCTCTGGCTGGAGAAGGAATGGCTGTTGCTTGCCCGAGCGAGGGGCATTTCCCCCTTTGGAAAGAGCGGATATCCGGTAGCACCGAGCGACGATCGCTACCAGCTCTGCCAATCCCGCACGCACAGATGCTCGCTCGCCTCCGAACTTAGAGCGGTCGATAAACTTGATAATTAATGTTCGGGAAGATGTTGTCAATTTGCTCGACTTTCTCCAGCCAGCCGCTATCAATTTCGCCGCTCGTGATATCGTCGTGCAGCTTGGTAAAGCGCATGAGGTGCGATCGCGTGCGGCGCTCGGCATAGGGCACCATCGTTCCCGTGCGCATGATAAACGCCCAGTCGGACGACTGCGCCAACAATAACTCGCGCGCGGCTTGATTGAGCGCCCGCCATTCGAGCGTGTCAGCAGGCTCGCGGGCGGCTAAAGCGATCGCGCGTTCGGCTGCTTTGTGGAGGTGTGGGTAGATCCAGGCATTGGTCGCATTGAGCCAGTACTCGTGGAAGCCCTTATATCCCCAGCTCGACTGCGACGGCCGGCATACTTGCTGTTGAGGGTTCGCGCGCAAGTAGTCGGCCAGGTGCGTCATCTCGAAGGCGCTTTGGTCGAACCAGGACTTGCGGAAAAGATAATCGATGAACCACGGACCTTCGTACCACCAATGCCCGAAGAGTTCGGCATCATAGGGTGAAACGACAAGCGGCGCGCGTCCCATAATTCCCGCAAGGTGCTGAACTTGCTGCTCGCGGTTGAAAGCAAAGTTCCCCGCATGTTCTGCAGCTTTCTCGCGCGCCCAGTAGGGATCGTACAGCTCCTTATCGCCGAGTCCTGCCCCGCGACTGGTGATTTTGTGATATTTAATGCCGACATTCTTCCGTTGCCCGTTGGGCATGACAAACGGCTTGATGTACTCGTATTCGGCTTCCCAACCTAGGTCTTTATAGAATTCTCGGTATGCCGGATCGCCTGGATAACCAACCTCAGAAGACCACACTTGTTGAGACGATTCGTGATCGCGACCGAACGCCGCCACGCCCGTTTCCGTGAAGATCGGTGCGTAGGTTCCGAAACGCGGGCGCGGGCGCGCGTAGAGTAAACCATGACCGTCCATCAGGAAGTAACGCAGTCCGGCATCGGCCAGCATGCGCTCGAGTCCTTCGTAATAAGCACATTCCGGCAGCCAAATTCCCTTTGCCGGTTGGCCGAACGTCTCGGCATAGTGCTCGCAAGCCACCTGGATTTGCGCCCACACGGCCTGCGGGTGCATTTTTATGAGTGGAAAGTAACCGTGCGTTGCCCCGCAGGTCACTATTTCTAAGTTATTGCTGTCGAGGTACTGCTTGAAAGCTTTAATCAGGTTGCCATCGTAGCTTTCCCAAATACGACGCGCATCGGCAAATTCGTCGGTATAGTGTTGCGCAAGATAGCAAATGTGACCGTTATGCTCGTTGTGACCGATTTCGAGATGAGCCAGTTTTTGCAATTGGCTTAAATGTTTGTCGTAGCGCTCTTGTAGGAGTGGATCCTGCAGCATCGATACCAGCGGCGGTGTCAAGCTCATGGTGAGCTTGAAATCGATGCCATCGCGCTTGAGTCCCTCAAATACCCTTAGCAGAGGAATGTAGGTTTCGGTTATGGCTTCATAGAGCCATTCTTCTTCGAGTACGTAATCGCTTTCGGGATGACGCACGAAGGGCAAGTGTGCGTGAAGTACCAAAGCAACATAACCGATTGCCATAGGAAGTTCTGCTCGGGAGGTGGGGTGGACGGACGCGGAGATTCCTCGCTCGCAGCGAGAACGAATGCTTAAGATTCTACGATCGAACGGGGATCGGGGTACGGATCGGGGATCGCGATCGGGCAACCCAACGCAAGGCGCCCGAGCGCCAGTGCTCGAGCGCGTCTAATCGAGTTGATAATCGCTCCGCTGGAGACCAGCGTGCGGGCTTGGGGACCTAGCGACCGATGCCGATGTAGCGGAACCCAGCGGACTCGAGCTTATCGCGGTTGAGGAAATTACGCCCGTCGATCGCCACGGGATTGTTCATCAACGATGCCATTTTGGCGAAGTCGAGGTCGGCAAACTCCTTCCAGTCCGTTACCAGCACGAGCGCGTCACAGCCGTCAGCCAGGCGCTCGGGATCGGTCTCGACGATCACGTCCGAGAGCCCGTGACGCATTCCAGATTGGGCGACGATCGGGTCGTAGGCTTTGACTTTGGCTCCCAGGCGGCTGAGCTGCGCGATGATGTCGAGGGCAGGCGCATCGCGCATGTCGTCGGTGTTGGGTTTGAAGGTCAGTCCCAACAAGCCGACGGTTTTGCCCTTGAGGATTTTCAGCTCCTGCTGAAGCTTTTCCACGGCACTCAGGCGCTGGCGGCGGTTGACTTCAATCGTAGACTTGAGCAACTGCGCTTCGTAGTTGTAGTCGTCGGCGGTATGAACCAATGCCGACACATCCTTCGGGAAGCAAGAACCACCCCAGCCGATGCCCGCTTGCAAGAACTTGTTGCCGATCCGCGAGTCGAGCCCGATACCGCGCGCGACTTGAGTGACATCTGCGCCGACGCGATCGCAGATATTAGCCACTTCGTTGATGAAGCTGATCTTGGTTGCCAAAAACGCATTAGCAGCATATTTAATCATCTCGGCAGAGCTGAGGTCCGTGACGACTAGGGGTACGGGGGGCAGGGATTTGTCTTCAGCAGCCTGGCGCTGGATCAGCGGCTCGTAAAGTTCCGTCATCATCGCAATCGCGCGGTCGCTGTTGCCGCCGAGCACGATGCGATCGGGGTTGAAGGTGTCGTAAACGGCCGAGCCTTCGCGCAAGAACTCGGGGTTGCTGACCACGTCGAAGGCAGCCGAAATTTCCTCCCTGCTGCTGCTGGCGGTTACCTTGACCTGCTGGCGCTCTGCCACGCCGTCGAGGACGATCATGCGTACCCAGTCACCGGAGCCGATCGGAACGGTGGATTTGTTGACGATGACTTTATAGCCGCCGTTGAGATGCTCGCCGATACCCTTCGCAACCGCTTCAACGTAGCGAGTGTCGCTCTCGCCCGTGGGTAAAGGGGGCGTACCCACAGCAATAAACAGTATCTCGCCGTGACTGACGCCTTTGCCGAGGTCGGTTGTGAAGTGCAGTCGACTCGATTCCATGGAAGAATGCATTAACTCGGACAGTCCCGGCTCGAAGATTGGTGTCTGCCCGGACTGCATCAACTTCACCTTCTCTTCGTTGTTGTCCACGCAGATCACATCGTGTCCGAGGTGCGACAGACAAACGCCCGTTACCAAACCGACGTATCCGGTTCCAATCACACAAACACGCATAATCACCTATTCCTCTTCTACTGCGGAGTTTCAATCAGTGTTTCAGGGGTGGGGCGCGGGTGCAACCGCGATCGTCGGAATAATCTTCAGCATGCGATCGCGTTCGACGGGCGATCGTGCAGCCAATCAACTTGCAGATGCTGCAGATCGGCGGACCCTAGGGGCCATCTCGGAGGCAGCTGCGAGCTTCGTTCATTGTGCCGTCTGGGTCGAGCCAACTAATGCATCCCCAAGGCGCGTGCGAAAGTCGTCGATCAGCCGTTCGAGTCCGTCCTCAAGCGGGACGGTAGGTTCCCAACCCAATAACGATCGCGCGCGCGTGATGTCGGGGCGGCGCTTGCGGGGGTCGTCCTGGGGCAGGGGCTTGAAGGCGATTTCGGTGCCGGGAGCAACCATGTCGCGGATGGTCTCGGCCAGCTGCAGAATCGTGTATTCGCCTGGATTGCCGAGGTTGATCGGCCCGCTGTGCTCGCCGTTCATCAGACGCATCAACCCATCTACCAAATCCGAGACGTAGCAGAAGCTGCGGGTTTGCAAACCATCACCGTAGACGGTCAGCGGCTTTCCACGCAGGGCTTGCACGACGAAGTTGCTGACGACGCGCCCGTCATTTTCAAGCATGCGCGGACCGTAGGTGTTGAAGATACGCGCAACGCGGATATCGACGCCGTTATCGCGGTGGTAGTCGAAGGATAGGGTTTCGGCAACGCGCTTGCCCTCGTCATAGCAGGCGCGGATGCCGATCGGGTTGACGTTACCGCGATAGTCCTCCGGTTGCGGATGGACTTCCGGGTCGCCGTACACCTCCGATGTAGAAGCCAGCAGGAAGCGTGCTTTGACGCGCTTGGCCAGGCCTAGCATGTTCAACGTGCCGATGACGTTGGTTTTGATCGTCTTGACGGGATTGAATTGGTAGTGAACGGGTGAGGCCGGACAGGCGAGGTGATAGATTTGGTCGACCTCAAGACTAATGGGCTCGGTGATGTCGTGGCGAACGATCTCGAAATCGGGGTTCCCGAGCCAGGATAAGAGGTTACTCTTTCGACCCGTGTAATAGTTGTCCAAGCAGATCACTTCGTGCCCTTGCTCCATCAAGCGATCGATCAGGTGGGAGCCGATAAACCCCGCACCGCCAGTAACCAGGATTCTCATGCCGCTGACCGGTCGAGTTGCTAAGGACGATCTTAAGGTAGCCCCGAAGGGTGTGGATGTCTAGATGACCTTCCCGTTGGCTTCTGCGGGTGCGAGCATGCAGGCGGGCGATCGCCTGTTGTCCCGGACAAGGAGTAACTACCGGCAATGCCGTTCGATTGAATGGCAACCTTGACGCGAACGCTAGCGTTCCTCTTTCCCGCCAAAAGTTACCTGGAAAAGTCAGACTCTGACTGGCTTTTGAGTTCTGTGGCACCCCCTTAGGAATACCGATCCTTCGAGCTGCGCTAGCGAAAACCGGTAGACCTCGCCCTAGAGTAAATTGCCACCGAATCCGCCGATCAATAAAGTTGCTGATGTCGTCGGTTGCCTCTGGTATCCCTGGCAGCCTGACTGCCATCCCCTTCCGAGAACGAATTGACTTCGACCCAGCGCGGGAGCAAAACGTGGAAGGTAGACCCACCACCGAGAGCGCTCTCGACAGCAATCTTGCCCTTCATCAGTTCCA
>NZ_ASSJ01000049.1 GCF_000473895.1 Rubidibacter lacunae KORDI 51-2
GGCCATCTGGGCTGTACGCCAAGGCAAAAACGGTACCGGAATGCCCCTCAAGACGGTTCTTCTCTCGATATTGCCCAGCGAGTAGATCCAGAAATAGTCGTCTGGAAAGCCGCAAGGTTGGAGCAAAAGGACGATCTGACGTACGGATTAGTTGACCGGCCCGCGTCGCGATCGCCAGTGCCTCCAGGTGATTGTTTGCATTGTGCAGCGCGCGCGCTTTCAAAACCGATGACCCAACGCTCAGAAACCGAACGGCTGAAGGACCCAGGATGATTGTAATCGCAATACCTACTGCCCCAAGTACGGCGGCCGCTCGCCGCTGCGTTCGGTTACGCGCCAGTTGACTGTCAGGGAATAGGCGGAATAGCTGCTCCGGCGCTTCGACCGCCAGGGAAGACCTCCCGCGCATGAAGTCCAGAAACATATGGTCCCGGTAAGGAGAGGCTGCAGGTGAACGGCGCGAAAGCAGCCGCAGCAGAGGATTCGCTAGTTGACTTAGCTGACGTTGATGCTGGCGAGCGATCTCGATCTCGAACGTGCTCGAGTCACCATTAGTTGCTGTAACCAGAAGAGCTTGGAAAGCAGAGCGAATCGACTGCTCCTGTTTGGGAGTCAGCATGGCAACTAAATAATTTCTCAGCCAGTCCGGAATGTATCCATAACGAAACCACGGTAACCGGGCTAGATCTTGCACGGAAGCTTCCTTAAGAAGAGACTGCCCGCTCCCGATGGTCAGCTGGTTGCCCAAGAACAGCGTAATTGGCCAGCGAACCTCCGGGAAAACTGCGCAAGCACAAAGCCAGTAGAAACCGTGCTCCCCCAGATACTCTTTGAGCGCGAGGAGCAGTTCAGAAACTGACTCAGAAGAGGGTGAATTGCGAGCGATCCACCGTCGAGGACTGGAAAGCAATGCCTCTGGCAAAGCAGACCCGTCCTCCCCTTCATCAACAATGTAAGTCGCACTGTCTTCTCGCAAGAGCTGCCCCAACAATCGAAAACTCTGCATCGTCATCGGCAACACAACAAGCTGTGAGGAAAGCAACCACTCTGCCTGTTTCCAAGCTTTAATAGGTTTCTGGGTTAAAACGACCGGCTTTTGCCAGCGTGAATGCAACTGCTCGACCCATGTCTCCAGCTCGCCTGTCTGGGAATTGAAGAAATTCTCGGCATCAGAGATAACGACGAGCTGATAATCGCCATATTGAGGGGGCATACCTTGCAGCCGTAGCGGTTTCGTTGCAGCTTTGGAAGCGTAACAAACCCGAGGGTCGCCGTCGAAAAAGTAGAGTGTAATGTAAACGCCGTTCTTCTGCAGTTGCGAGAGCGTCGCTTCGACGAGTTGAGCTTGGTGGTCGCGAAAATTGATGCGATCGACTAGAAACAAGTATTCAGGCATGACCTGCCGGTACTTGTAAATCGGAGTCAACCACCCACCCTGTTGCAACGAAATGCGAACTGTTCTGGCAACATCGAGCACATTTCCTTGTTGGCGAATCCGACATCTGAGTTGCTGAGAGGTATGAAGCAACTGCGGCGGCTTGAACAAAGGAGCTTCGAGTTCCTGAATCGAAATCGCATGCAGCTCCGGGTTGCTGGTGGTTCCTCGGCGCTGGAGAAACAAACGAGCCCGCCATCGCCACCACAGCTTCCACACCGGGATAACTCCGAGTGCGATCGTCAAAGAGGCAACGAGCAAGATGTCCCATTCGAGCAGAACATACACTGGTGGCGGCGGTGGAAGAGGGTCGAATGTCGTCTCGGTCTCAGGGACTGTTGATGGCAGGGTGGGTTGTTCGGGAGGATTGGGTGCCTCCGCCTCCGGAGGTGCTACTCCTGAGGGACCCTCCGAAGACGGTTCTAAAGGGGATGGCTCAGGTTCCTGTTTTGGAAACTGGACCAAAAGAACAGCCGCCGGAACCAGGATCGCCAAACCCACTGCCAATCTGAAAGCTATCAAAGCTTGCTTGATGCGCCGCGATCGCGTCGCCAGCTCATCTAGTTCGGCTGAAAGTTCCCCAACTACACGCTCTGGGGAAGCAGGTGCGGGATGCTGCTGCGGCAACAAGCCGACCCACTGGTCGAATCGGGTTGGAAAATCCTGCTGATCCTCGGGCGAACAGCATAAGATTGGTCCGAGCAGAGACCGCAGTCGAGACAGCTCGCGCAATTCACCCCTGGCAGTGAGTGTCAACAGCAGGTCGTGGACAGCAACGTACTGGGCAATGCCGATGTTGTACCCCGCTTCACGCAGCTCGTCAACAAACTGCGTGAGCCGATCGGGAGTTACTCCGCAGGGTTCGTCGAACGTTCCTCGAACCATCGTTTCACCATAGCCTGGGCTTTAGGTTGATCTTCAGCCGTTTTGACGAGACTGCCAAGGGTTCGCGTAACGACATCTAAGTTGGTCATGGGATTGCCTACTTCCCCTGCGAAACCCCGCAGGCTGATGAGCCATCCCAGGAGTTCGGCTGTAGAGGGTTTCTTCCGCAGCCCGACTGAAGGCGACCGTAAGCGGTGAAACAAATTCAGTGCTGCTTGCAAGAACCCGTCGGAACCGTCGGTGTGCAGACCGAGGTGGCAGGCAACGATTTCTGCAAGGCGATCGGGCCCGGGGAAGGGTATGTTGTAGTAGATACAGCGCCGCAGGAAGGCATCGGGTAAATCTTTTTCCGAATTGCTCGTTACGATAATGACAGGCTGCAAAGCTGGATCGGCCTCGACCTTGACATTCCCCAACTCTGGAACTCGAAAATAAAGCTGGTCCAGCTCATTCAGTAAGTCGTTCGGGAAGTCGCGCGGAGCTTTATCGACTTCGTCAATGAGTACGACGGAGCGTTGCTTCTCACTATGCAGAGAATCAGGCGGCATCAAGTGCCGCACTTCCTCGGGTTCCTTCGTTCGCAAAATCGCGATTCCGAGCGCACGGTAAGTGATATAGTCCAGAGCGTTCCCGGACTTTAACCCGCTCTGCACGTCTTGGAACTGCCTCAATGCATCGTAAGTGTAAAACAGGTCACGGGCGATGCTATCCGACTTCGTTTCGAACTTGAACGGGGACGCAAAGCCCAGTTCCCAAGACAGACTGTAGGCAAATTGACTTTTGCCAGTGCCAGGTTCTCCTGTGAGCAGCAGTGGCTGACCTAGCAGCAGGGCGACATTACAGGCATCCCGGAGTGCGGAATCGGCTATGTAGCTTTCAGGTTTGACCAGTTGAGATCGCTGGGGAACGGGCAATTCGGCAGGTGTTTCGTGTCGTCGACCGCTGCCATCTCCACGATAAATAGAAAGCTCCACTGCCACTCTCAACCTTGAAATCTACAACTGCTTCAAAAAGCCAGCCAAACGGTCGCCTACTTCCCGCATCGACATCTTATCGGACGCCGTTTGCTTTTCCCACTCTTCAAACATCCTCTGAATTTCGCCGAGGAGCCTCTCCTTTTCTAGCTCAGCTCTCTTGATAAAGGTGGCCGTATCATCACTGCGTGCCCAGTCTTGAACGTGAGACTGTGTCAAATCTTCCAGTTCGGGAAGAACAACAGCAGTGAGTCGGGTGCATTGCGTTGGGACCAGCGTTTTGAGCTGAGTGCGAATCTTCCCATTGAGCTTCCGGTAGCGGCGGCATTTCAAAAAACGCCGCAGCGTTGAAAAGGGTCGCAGGATCCACTCCCCGAAACCGTTCCAGTGTTGTTCGCGTTGATATCCAATACACGCACAGACAAGGACAAGGCGACCGCCGAGCAAATCCGGCCAATTCTGCCAAAAATCTATCAGCGCCGGCAACAGAGTTTTGGAATTCGGTCGCTCCCAGTCTTCTGTATTAAGATGCGTGTGCATGACAACTGGACCGGGAAAATCTGCCAAGGTCTGGTTGACATATTCAATGGACGCCAAGCTATCGTCAGCGATCGCGTTTGCCAGTTCAGTACGAAGGCGTTCGTGCAACTGCTGTGGGTGTTTCCCGCCAGACGGCCATACTATATGGCGAGTCTTGACTGCCACATCTAATCCGACGGAGAGTGACTTTAGGAGTCTCGGCAAAGACACCTGGCACAATCGGTCCAGGAACGCGTCATGTGCTTGATTCTCGTCTCCGTGGATGAAGCACAGAAGCGGGCGGGTAGGATTTTGGGTAAGTTTTTCTTGAACCGCCTGTTTTAGAACATATTCTTGGTCGTTCCGGTCGGCAAGGTAGGGCAGAAGGGGAGGAATCAAACGCTCGGAACGTGCATCTCGGCCAGGGGGCGCGGTGCTGCCGCTGCCGATCAGGTAGATGACACCTCCGCTAGAACATCGAAAGCTATCCCTGCCAATGCTCACGACCTCACCATCACGAACCTGACCGATTGCTTGTCCCTCGTTGCGCTCGATGCCCTGAGAAACCACATTGGCTTCCCTGAGTTCCCTAGAGCGCAAATCCTGAGGCTGGGTCATCACCAAGTATTTTTGCTAGAAGAAACTGCGTCTTGCAATCAGAGCTCGGAATTCCTATTGGTGGCATCAATACTACCAATAATTTTGGCCTCGCCGCCAGACATCTGGCCGATAACCTGTCCTTGGTTTGTTTTAATCGTTTGTTGCACGTAACTGCTCGCTGCTTTTTGACCAGCATCTTCTAAAATCTCGGCGATTTCGACAGCTAATCCTGGTTTCTTCTCAAAGATAGACTTCAACTCTTTACTGAGGTCCTCTCTCAAAGTAAGACTATCGGGCTTGACAGCCAACTTCTCTGCAGCAACCTTAGCAGCAGGCTTTAATTGCACATCCGATCGCAACCTTATCCAGATTCCCTTTGCTTTTTCCCAAGTATCCTCACCCAACCTTGACGCCGCTTTGTTTAACGCAGGCGCACCGACTTTCTCCAAAAGAAAAGGCAGGCAAGGTGACAAAAATGCGACAAGTTCGGCAACATTTAAAAACATTTTAATTGATGAAAACTTGATTTTCTAAAGTAGTTGTCAATACTTGCTAAGTGGCTTGTGGCGATTCTCACTCATATTGAGTATGCAGGACATGCCGTCCACAGGAGTTCGGGGCTTCATCTGTACCCCACCTAGAGCGGGGTAGTCCATATTTAAAGGGAAATTACAATAATCCATAATTTTGTTATGAGACTGTTAAACCTAGAGTTTTTGAGGCACTCGAACTTCCTGCTCAAGCCAGGTTGGCGATAGCCAAAACCCTTTAGTGCCAGTGCTGAGAAAGTGAAGTCCAAGTCGAGTAAATAAATCCCTGCTAAAACTAGCTCGGAGACCTTGGAAGCTGATAGCTATCATCTAACATAGCTGCTGCCGCGAAACTTCGACACAGTAAACTTCTTGAATTCAATAAATCGATAATAACTGAGGAGCGATACTTTAGCCAGGCTGCTTTGCCATCCACGGACAGCACACGACTTGGAGGTTTAGCTGGCAGAAGAGTCAGAAAACTGGGATGCTAGGATTCTGTCTAGGCAGGTTCCCGCGATGTTGCCCTTGGTTGAAGTCCCCGCTAGCATCCAGTCCGTCCTCGCCTCTTACCGACACGTCTTCCATCGCGATGCGGGCTTCGCTCATTTCAGTCGCCACCTGACCGGTCTGTTGCTGTGCGAGAACAAAACCCTCCAGGGGATTCACCACCAATGGCTGTTGCCTGCCGAAGCTGCCATTAGTTGTCGCACGATACACGCAGCTGTTTTTGAAGCCAACTGGAGCCGCGACCAGTTGATGCAAACCCATCGCCAGGTCGTGTCTCGACATTATCGCGGTCGCGGTCGCGCGGTTATCTCTCTGGACTAGAACCTATCTCATCACGAACGCTCCGAGCACATCTTCGGAGTCAAACGTGGCTACGATTATGTGAACCGTTGCCCCAGTCACCACCAAACTGTCACCACAACCTGGTACAGCATCTGAGCATCCACACGGCAGCGGACGGGTGGGCCAAGGCCTGTCTGGAGGAGTTGCAGCGGGAGGCGCGACCGATAGTGGTGTGCGATCGCGGTGGTAAGCGATCGCTTTACGCGCGCGGCGACCTGAACTGAGGGGTGTCACCAGACGCCTTGTCCCGCGACCCTGAAGTGCAGTCATGGCAAGGGGTTGAGTCGCAGTACACTCGCAACTATGTCGCAATAGCTGTCCAGTTACCTCAAGTTCTTTCTGGGTCTGGGTTTGGGGTCATCGGACGGGGCTCTCTGAATGCGGGCGATCGCGTCCGAACACGGGTGATGACGGAAGAACCTTTGAACCAGCTCGACCTCTGCTCGGGGGTGGGTGTGGGCTTCCCGTTTGCCGCACTCCAGCTCGGCGGGTTCCGGTTCGTCTGGCTCTGCGAGTGCGATGACTACTGCCGTGATACTCTCGCCAAGCGCTTTCCTGGGGTTGCGATTGCGAATTGGTCAACTATGCAGGAAATGCGGAGACTGGCGAGTACCAACCGAGAACGAGTGTGCTCGCAAGCGGGTTGTACGATTGGAGTACGAGTGAGAAGCACACCACTACGGAGGTGCGCGGCATGGTTACTGCGAAAGCAAAAGGTTTTGAGAGCAGAGCCTACCCTGACTACGCGACTTGGAGAGCTGGGTTGACGGAGGACCCTAGCATCATGGGCGGCGAGCCAGTCTTTCCTAACTCTCGGCTGACGGCCTACCACATCGGTAGCATGCTGGACCACAGTCCTGGCGCTGCAACTGAGGCTGAGATTCTAGAGGACTACCCATTCTTGTCCGAGCAGGATCTGCGCTTTGCTCAGGTCTACGCCCGCTCCAATCCTCGTGCCTGAAGCCACGGGAAGCCTCAAACTGCTGCTCGACGAGAACCTCTCTCCCAACATCGCTAAGACTCTCTGCGAAGAGGATCTGGTTGACGCGGTCTCAATCAGAAATCGCGGGCATTGCGGGCGCTCGGATCGCGAAGTTTGGGCTCTCGCATACAAAGAAGACAGAATTCTGGTAACCGCCAACGTTAAAGACTTTGAGGCGATCGCCCGAGCCTCCGAAGTTCACGGCGGGCTGATTCTCCTGCTCGATGCCGACCTGCGCCGCTCCGAACAGCTGGAGTCCCTCCGGATGGTGATTCCCCTGGTTCAGCGCGAGCTTGCCGAGGGCAGAGGAATGATTAACCGCGCCCTGTATTTTGGATGGCGCTCTGGCGAGCAGTACTTCTGGGAGATTCCCAGAGAGCAGGCTATCGACGAGTTTGCGTAGCGCGCGCGATCGCTTACCCCCGCCAAGTCAGCGCGATCGCTACCCCACCCAGCGCCAGCATCCAATAGCGCCACTGCCACAGCACGAGCGCCGCTGCCACCACCGCCACGACCAAGAGCGATCGCGTCTTCAACCGCCGCGCCGCCAGCATTACCGCGAGGAACCGCTCCAGCTCTGAATGTCCTGCGCGATCGCCTCCGCACTTCGGGACTTTGGGAGCGATTCTGCCTTTGCTTGCTCGACGGCCGCACGCAGGTCGTCAGGTAAATCATCATCGCTGAGGTTGGCTGCGATCGCGTACTTCGCCACCTCCACCCCGGCCTTCCACTCCTGTGCCGTGCGCACCAGGTGAGCAAATTGGCGATCGCGGTATCCGTTTCCGCTAAAGGCTTCACGAACGGATTCCTCCGGATGCACGACAGCTTCCTCGGACACCGTTACGGAACGTTGCGCTTCCAGAAATCCCTCAATGGTGCCGCGATCGCAGTAGTACCGATGCAGCGAGTCGAGCTGTCGCACGTGCTCGGCCGTGAAGTAGGCGTGCCGCTGCCGATCCTTGCGCGCCCGGATATCCAGGTATTTCAGCCATTCGTAGAACGTCGTCTTGCCGATGCCGTACCGCTGTAGCAGCTCGCTCCGACGCGCCTGGGTAGGAAGTTCCATCGCTCTCAACCTGTTGGAAACCTCGCCGGATGTTGTACCGGACGAGTCCATTCTAGTACCGACGTACGCATCGCGTTCCGATTGGCTGCGGAATCTCAAGGACTGCTCCAGCATTGGTTTGTTCGAGCACAGGTAGCTGTTGCGATGGAACCCAGCCAAAGTTATCTCCAGACGGGGGAGGCGATCGCAGATGCTTTCAGCAGTCTGGTTCTCCTCGACCACCATCGAGTCTTCTCCAGCCTGACGACACCCGAGCGGGTGGCACGCTTCGTGGAAACCCACTGCTTGGCGGTGTGGGACTTTGCTCGCTTAGCACGGGCCCTGCAGCAGCAACTCGCCTGCGGGCAGCAGCTCGTTGCACTGATGCTCTTCGACCGTATGGCTTGTGGTTGCAGCAACTTGCTGCTCAACAGCTACTGGGAGGTCGCTACCGAGTTGGGTGCAGACCTGGACCCGTTGCGAGCCTCCCTGGCCGGGCGGAGCGATCGCCTCCCCAAACACCTCCGAGAGTTCGTCGTGGGGAGCCAGCAACTTGCTGAGAGCAAGGACATCCCGACACTGGCGGCGGCCTTCTTCCTCGGCAGCGAGAACGGGGCGGGCATCCTGCGCGACTGGCTGCGGTATCTGCATCCGCCGCAACCCGCCGCCCGCCTCACCACCCTCGGCGCGATCGCCGACCTGGAGCAGCTGCGACGCGAACGCGCCCTGGAGATGGTCCGCGGACTCTGCCCGGACGAACGCCAGGCTGCCGCCGTCGCGATCGCCGTGCAGACCCGACGCCGCCGAATGTGGGATGCGACCCTGCAGCGAATGACACCGAACCCCCTCGCGGCCTGACTGCCATGTCTAACCGCCCCTGGTTCAACCGCCGCGATCGCGTCTTCTATCTCCTCGATGAGTGTTGGTGCGAAGGTCGCCGCTCCCAACAACAACTTAAAAGTCACGTCCGCCGCACCACAGGTATCGCTTGCTCTCCCAAGCTCATTGTCGCCTGGAAGCGCGATCGCCACATTCCCCTCGCCCGTCACCGGGAACCCACATGAAACCCGCTACCGCCCGCCTGCAAATTGTCGAGAAGCCGCCGCGCGCCAAGCGATCGCGTCAGAGCAAGCTGCGGCGGGAGTGGGAAGCGTATCTGCGCTGGAACGCCTATGCCGTCGGTTTCGTAGCTCCCGCGTCAATGATTCCCCAAGTCGCGCTGGTTTGGCAGGGGCACATCGTCGGGATTGCCCTTATCTCCTGGATTCTGCTCTCGCTGAAGAGCACGTTGTTCGCCTGCTGGGGGGTGGAGCGCCGCGTCTGGGTGGTGGCGTTCAAGGAAGGACTGCAGGCGATCGCCAACCTGTCGGTACTGGCAGGTTTCATCTACCACGCTTACTTGAAGTGAGGCGAGCCATGATTTTGACTGCATTGAATCAATTGGTTTCAAGGGCGATCGCGTCCCTGCGCGTGGAGGAACCGCCTGCCCCGAAGCCGCGAGGCAAGCGCCGCCGCACGCTGCAGCTCGACACCCTGATTGCCGAAGCCTGGGCGCAGGGCATCCAGGTCTACGAGCGCATCATCGAGTTCGTGCGCGATCGCTCGGGGGTCGGCTGCTCTCGGCGCGCGATCGCCCGGTGGAAGCGAGAGAACGGTCTGCTCTATGGCTAAACACCGCATCGAGCGCAATTTGCGACGTCTGGCCGACGGGTCCTGGCGGGTCTACCGCTACCTCATCGGCAGCGACGGCTCGCGGCGATCGCTCGGCGCGGTGGAGAGTACCGTTTCCCAGACCTCCTATAGAGAGACAGAAAAACGTCGCATCGTCGCCGCGCTCCAGGCGCGCTCCGGCGTCCTCGTCGTCGGCGAAACCGGTAGCGGCAAGACCACTCTGGCGCGCTTCGTCGCGGCGGACCTGGAGCTGCTGGGCTATCCCATCGCCTGCGTGTCCCCCAGCTCTCCCAAACAGACGCTCGTGAAGCTCGCCGAAGCGCTGGGCGTGCCGACCGAATCCCTCACCACCGGCAAAGCCCTGAACGGTCCCCAACTGCAGGCGGCGATCGCGGAGTTCCTCCAGAGCAGCATCGCGTTCTTGGTCGTGGACGATGCCGAGCGCCTGGGGCGGGAACTGCGGGGCTGGCTGGCGGGGATGCTGTCGTGGCAGCAGCCGATGCTGTTGTTGGCAACCTTGCCGCCGCGCAAGGACCTGTTCTTGCGCCTGCCGCGCATCGAGCTGGACGCGCTGCCAAATGCGGCGATGAGGGCGATCGCGCGGGACGCTGCTGCCGAGCTGGGCATAGAGCTGTCGGCAGCGGACCTGGCGAGCCTGCTGGAACGCTGCGGCGGCAACCCGATGCTCGTGCAGCGCGAGGTGCGGTCCGAGTTCTTGGGGCTGAAAGCCACCGCGCCCGACCACACGCAGTGGGTCGATGCGACCCCGTTCCTCGTCGCCGGGCTGATGGTCTTCACCGTAATGCGCTTCATCGGTCTCGGCTTCAACTCGACCAGCCTCTACCTGCTCGGCGGTATCCTCACCGTCGCCGTCGGCGTGGTGCGCGTCGTCATCTCCTCCCTCCCTCGTCAACCGCAGAAACTCGGCGCATGATGACTGCAACCCACATGGCGTTCTCCGTGACCTTCACCTCCCTCGCCCTCGGCACGGCCAGTCCGGGCGTGCTGGGGGTGGCGGCGATCGCGTCCTTGGTCCCGGACATCGACACCACGCGATCGCTGATCGGTCGGGTACTGTTTCCTATCGCCCGACTGCTGGAGCGCCGCTTTCCCCACCGTTCGCTCACCCACAGCTTTCTCGGTACCGGGATCGTCACCCTCGTCACCTGCCCCACCTTGGCAATCATTCCGGCTGCGTACTGGCACGCCTGGATTCTCGGCTACTTCCTCGGTTGGGCAGCTGACATGCTCACCAAGAGCGGCGTCGCGGCGGGTTATCCTTCGTCGGCGCGCTGGATCTTCCCGCGCAATCCTCGACTGCGCCTGCAGACCGGCAGCGGTGCAGAGTATTGCGTGCTGTTTCTACTGACAGTCGTGGCGATCGCTTCCATCGCGCTCAACAGCGGCGGCGGCATCCTGGCATCCTTCAACCGCGTGATGGGACTGCCCAGCGGTGCGGTCCAGGAGTTCGCTGCCGAGGGCAACCACTACCTTATGTTCGCGAAATTGCAGGGTCGCTCCACCGTCACCCAGCAGCCAGTTGAGGGTCTGTTCGAGGTGGTGCAGGTGCTGACTCAATCGGAGCTGCTGGTGCGCGATCGCGTGGGCTTCTACCAAGTCTGGCGCTCCCAACAAAGCCAAATCTACGTCAACCGCATCTCGCTGGTCCGGGGCCAGCCGATTGAAGAGGCGATCGCGCGACTGAGCTGGCGGGAGCAGCTGGGCAAAGTAGCGATCGCGGAGCTGAGCCGGCTGCCAGCGCGCACCTATCTGTCGGGCACGGTCGTGGTTGACACCGGCGAGTTGCTCCTGGTCGACAACCCCGAGCAGTTCCCCACCATCACCCTGCAGCCGGGGAGCGGGACCTACCTCGCCCGCTTGCGTGCGGCGACTCCCGCGCAGGTCGCAGCCGCGCTTGGAGACTACTACTTGACCGGCGACGTCATCGCCAGGAGCGTCTATGTTCGCTAAAGAGAAGCCGTTACCCGCCGCAGCGATCCCGCCCAAACAGGATCGTCCGACTGACGAACCCCGTGCCGGCATCTTCCTCGGCACGCGCGTCACGGAGCGTCACGACGGCGGCATCCCCATCTACTGGAACCTGGAAGCGCTCGCTAACGGTCATGTCGCTGCCATTGGTGCCAGCGGTTCGGGCAAGACCCAGACGCTGAAGGCGATCGCCTACGCCCTTCACCAGCAGTACGAGCAATTGCGCTTGGTGGTGCTGGACTTCCACGGCGACCAACAGCTCCCCGGCGAGCGCGCTTACCAGCTCCACCTCACCAGCGCGTTCGGGGTCAATCCGCTGGTTATCCACGACGACCCAGAGGGCGGTGGACCCGACCTACAAGCGATCGATGTCGCGCACCAATTGAGCAAAATCCTGCAGATGGGACCGAACCAGCAGGGCTTGCTGATGGACTCGATTAAGTCGGCGTATTTGGAGCAGGGCATCCTGCAGAGCGATCGCACCACCTGGCAGCGGGAAGCGCCCAACTTCTCCGACCTCCAGGAAGCGATCGCGAGTTCGGAGCACAAGGGTGCAGACGAGCTGAAGCTGAAGATGGCGGCGTTGTTCATGTACGGCGTGTTCTCGCGCCCGCAGTTGCCGCTGGGCGATCGCCTGATTCGCGTGGACCTGCACAAGCTGCCGGAGGACGTGGCGGCGCTGGCGGCGGAGACGATCGCGCGCCAGCTCCTGAACCGGCACCGACTGGACGGGGAAATCGACGGCAAGCTGCCGCGCACCTACCTGGTCGTGGACGAGTGCAAGGTGATGCCGCGCGGGGAGAAGTCGGCGTGTTCGCGCATCGCGGCAGACGGGCGGAAGTTCGGGCTGGCGATGGTGGTGGCGAGCCAGAGCGAGCGCCACATCAGCGCGGACGTCATCGGCAACTGCGCCACGCAAATCGTGCTGCCGGTGGCAGCGGTGGAAGCCGGAAAAGTCTCCAAGAAATTCCGAGTCAACGACCGAGCGCTGGCAAAGCTGAAGCCGTTGTGGGCGTTAGTGCGGTCGGGCACGCAGCTCGACCCGGTGCAAGTGGAACCGTTCTACAAACGAGTGGCGGAGGAAGAAGCATGAGACGGTGGTGGTTGGGATTGGGCGCGATCGCCTTGGTCAGCTGTCAAACTGCACCACCTGCCGTGCCGGTGACGGAAACACCGATGCCGGAAGTTGAGTCCGAGCCAGATCGCCCGCCGTCGGACGATTCGCTGCCCCGCAGCCTGGACGTGACCCTGACGCTCGGCTCGCCCGACGATCTGCGGGTGGCAGCAGGGGATGCGATCGCAGTTGGCGATGTGTTGAGCGATCGCCCCGAGGAACGCGCGCGGCTCGCGCATCGGTTAGAACAGCTCCAACACGAGCTAGAGCGCTTGCAAGCCAACCCTGTCGCCGGTGCGGACGTGCCCGCGTTGCCCCCTGTTGGGTACGCCGCGCAAACGGCCGCGATCGCCAAGCAAGAACGAGTGGTGGCAGCGATCGCGCAGCGCCAGGTGTGGCAGGCGGAGAAGATCGCCGCGGTGCGTTCGCTCCACCGACCGACCGAGGTCGCGATGCTGGTTAACGAGGCGCAGCCGGTGCTGCCAGTCTTCGAAGATCGGCCGCGCGATCGCCAGGTCGCTCTGACGGTGGCTCACGAGGAGGCGATCGCCCGCGACCTAGATGCCGAGTTGGAGCAAGCGCAGGCGGAATTGGCTGTGGCAGTAGCCGAGCTGGAGGCTGCGCGGGAGCGTCGCGCCTACGACGAATACCGGCGAGAGTTGGAAATCGCGGGGCTGGACCGCGATCGCGCGGCACAACTGGAGCGGCGCGCCCTTATCGAGCAACGCATCCAGGAGGAGATGACGGCGGTCGCGGCCGAACTGCAGAGGGTGGAAGCGGTGCGATCTCCTTTTGCCGCCAACGTCCGCCGTGTGAAGTGGCTGGCGATGAAGGACCGCGAGCTGACCGTGCAGATTGCATTGGACATACAGGAACGCTCGCCTCCAGAGTCGTCCCCGGATGTGGAGGAACCAACAGTTGAAACTAGCTGGGGCATACCGCTCGCGATCGCCACGTTGCTGCTGGCGTTTGGAGCGTTGCCGGTGGGCGCTGCCACGGAAGACGAGCTGCCCTGCCTCGATAGCTCGCCCCAGTGCATTGAGGAGCTCACCGAGCAGGCGATCGCGAACTCTCGCGAGTTCGAGGCGATCGCTCAGCGATTGGACGTTAGCGAAGACCGGGTCGCGTACGCCCGACGCCAGCGCTGGACCCACTACATCACTGGCGACCCGGTCCGGCTGGTGGCGAATCTATTCGGCGGCGGGGACGTACAGCGCGATCGCCTCCAAATTGCGGAACTGGAACTACGCGGCGCGGACCTGGAGCGTCGCGGCGAGTCCCTGCGCGATCGCCTGCGCCAGGAGGTCACGACATGGGTGCTGGCGTACGAGCTGATCGGGCGGCGGATGGAGTTGGCGGGCGATCGCCTAGAAACCCAGCAGCAACAGACGCGCCTGGTTGAACTGGACTACCGCTACGGCAGGGGCGACACGGTGCAGATGCTGAACCGCTGGCAAGCGGCTGAGGAGCTGTGGGCTGCGATCGCGGAGCTAAACGAGCAGCAGCGGCAAGCGGTGGTGAACCTATCCCGTCTGGTGGGAGTGTCTGATGAGCTTTAACGCTGGTTACCCGGGTCGTGTTTCGGCGCGATCGCCACTGCTCTGTTTCTGCACCCCGAGCCGGTCGAGTTGGGTGCGGCCACTTCTTGGAAGAAACTCGGAAGCCGCCAGACCCTGGAACAGTCTCAGCCCCACTTACTTGCTAGCTTCTAGCGCACCGCGAGGAGTCTTTGCACGCACGTGCGGAATTATCTTTCTAGAAGGCGACATGCACCCGTTCTTTCAAGTCATCATAAACCCCGGATTCTACGATGTTCTACCCCCCTGCAATTAACGTATTATGGCAATAGCGAGTCAAACTCTGCAAAACGAAAAATGTGCGGAAGATACACCTTAACAGCGACAAGAGAAATCATCACAGAAAATTTTTTCGTTAATATCACCCCCCTTTACCAAGCTCGCTACAATATTGCTCCATCGCAACCCTTACTCGCGATCGTTAGCAATGAGGGGAATCGAGAGGCTCAGTTCTTTCGTTGGGGGTTAATTCCCAGCTGGGTAAAGGATGAGAAGTTTACGAACAAACCGATCAACGCACGCAGTGAAACCGTGCGCGAAAAGCCATTCTTCCGCAGCGCATTTAAATACAGACGTTGTTTAATTCCGGCTGACGGCTTTTACGAATGGCAATCCCAAGGCAAAGGGAAGCGTAAGCAACCCTATTGCATTCATTTACCCAATCGGGATTTATTTGCCTTTGCAGGTCTTTGGGAAGACTGGCAAGGCATCAGAACCTGTGCGATTCTGACCCGTGAAGCTGATGCCCAAATGAAGCCCATTCATCACCGAATGCCGATAATGGTCCCTAGGGCTCAGTATGATTACTGGCTAGACACTAGCAACCACAATCCAACTATCCCCCATGATTCCCCAGGACTGCAGTTTGACAAAGTGGGAATAGCTGTAAACGACCCGAGCATTGATTCGCCAAAATGTTTGGTGGCATCTTAGTCCGGCATGCAGCATGTTGCTGCAAACTTTTAATTTGATAGTGGTTTCCGAATTGTTTTCAAGGCCCGGCTGGTGGCAAATTTGTTCGGGGGCGGGGACGTGCAGTGCGATCGCCTCCAAATTGCGGAGCTGGAACTACCCGGGGCAGGACTGGAGCGACGCGGCGAGTCCCTTCGCGATCGCCTGTTCCAGGAGGTCGCGGCATGGGTGCTGGCGAATGAGCTGGTTGGGCAGCGGCTGTGTTCGCGGGCGATCCCTGGTAACCCAACAGCAACTGACGCACCTGGCAGAGCTAGACACCGCTAAGGTGGCTGGCGATACGGTGCAGATCCTGAACCGCTGGCAAGCGGCCGAGGAGCTGCAGGCTGCGATCGCGGAGCTAGAGGAGCAGCAGCGGCAAGCAGTGGTAAACCTATTCAGTCTGGTGGGGGTATCCGATGATTAAACGATGGTTTCAGGTGGCGTGCTTTGGTGCGATCGCCGCGGCTCTATTCCTCCACCGCGAGCCGGTCGAGTTCGAGATTCCTGGCAGCGAACCGCGTGCGATCGCCGTGTCCCCAGCAGCGCGATCGCGGGAGGTGTGGCAGGTCAAACCCGGGTCTGTTTACGACGGCGACACGTTACGTGTCACGAACGGGCCGCAGGAGCTGAAGATTCGGTTCTGCGGGATTGACGCGCCCGAGAAGGACCAGCCCTTCGGGGTGGCGTCGCGGGACTACCTGCGATCGCTGCTGCCGGACGGGGCGGAGGTGGCGATCGCACAGATCGAGCTAGACCGCTACGAGCGAACTGTGGCTGAGGTTTTCTTAGGGGATGAATCGGTCAATGCTCAGATGGTGCGCGCCGGGCTGGCGTGGCACTACGAGCGCTATTCGGGAAACTGCCCCAGCCGTGCTGAGATTGTCCAGGCGGAGGCAGAGGCGCGATCGCAAGGACTCGGTGTGTTTGCGGCGGGGAACGTGCCGCCGTGGGAGTGGCGGCGGCGGTAGTGCGATCGGGCTAGCTCGGAAATCCAAAAGAAGCAAAAAATGCAAAGTTCTCTGCAAGCAATGACAGACGTCGCCATACGAAATCATCATAAAGTCCTGGTGTAACCTCGGTATCACATCGAACACTCACCGATATTCGAAATGGTCCTGCTGCGTCACCAACATTGGTGGTGATTTCTTTATGATTATTATCCTTGCCCGTGAATTGTTCACGAGCCAGAATTCGTTCGACAAAATGGTATTGTTTTTCTGGATCGGGTTCGTAGATCGTGACAGTAATCTCATGCCCGGGAAATCCTTCGAATGTCTGTAACCCTTGCGTGTCTAGCACGATTCGAAACGACTTAGCATCAGTATTGGAGGGATCGAGGCGTTGAACGGTTAGCGGTAGTTCGACCGTGAGACCGCTATACGAAGCATCACCGTATATGCCGGGCTCATCTCCAAGATGAATTCGACCCTGCCACACGAGTTCTTGTTGAGGGTTAACTGCCATGAATGCTCCTAGAAATTATTGTGTGAGTACCTAACGTCCAGAAGGTGAGCCGCAGCAGGGGCAGAAGGCCGAGAGGATTGAGTTCCGACTGTCGGCTCCGGCGCCGAGTTAGGTTCGCAGTGGCTCGTTTGCTGGAAGAATAACCGATCGCTTCCCAACAAGCCAACCTCTGAAATAACTCTTCAATTGAGGCTGAAACAGAGAAGAACGGGCGAAAGCCTAACGTTCTTGCCGGTCAGCGGTCGGCCGAAGGCCGATCCGTCTGCAGCGGCGTGTGAGGCATGTTCTCGTTGATCCTGTGAACGCTCCATTGGCCATCGGAGAGTATTACGCGTGCGGGGCTAGAAGTAGAGGCTCTCATCGGTCCACCAACGAAGCATGAGGTGCGGGAAGTACCGCTCGGCTGCGGTCAAGAACCGCTCGAGGTTCCAGCCGACTTCCGTCTTCGGGCTCGACACTGCGAGAAGCAGCTCCGGCGTGTACCGGGCGACACTTCCAAGAATGAACATGGCAAGGTAATAGAATGACTCTCGTGGCATGCTGCCGATGCTGCCCCTGAGGCGGGGGGCGAACCAAATAGGGTCCCAGCCGTACGACATGTTGTCCCACATGGTGTCTTTACAGAAGTTAGCCACGGCACGATCTGTACCGTCGAGCTTCACCGTAAGGGCAGGACTGTCATCAGCTAGCTCGCACCGGTCCGCCAGCTTTGGGAACAGGTTCCGCCACTCTTGCCTGAACTATTCTACCTCATCCTCAGGAACGGATAGGTGAACGCGGGTATCGCCGTTACTCTTGGCTTCAATCCGTGCCGGATACACGTTCCGCGACTCTGTTGTAGGTCCTCCCGATAGCAGTTCCGGTATGTACGAAAGGCAGTCAGAAAGCGTGATTGGCTTTTGTAAGGTGGAGGTCGCGCCAACTGCGGTCAGGTACTCGCGAAACGTGCCGGCTCGCTGCAATCGCGCTGCCGTTGAGAGCAGATCAGGTGCCTCGACCAGCGCGAGCCCATGCCCAGGGGTTGACCTTATCTCTGGTACCAGAGCCATGAAGCCGCGAAGGAGGTTTAGGAAGGAGTAGTAGAGCGTGAGAGGGGCGGTGACGAGAGTGCCGCTTGCGGCACTGCGCCGAAACTCCACTGCCTGCCGGATTCGGACCGCAGCATAGGCGCGATTGCAATCCCAGTCGGCTGTCTTGAAGGGAGTGAGCGTGGCGAGGTAATCCGGCAGACTCGCACGCTCAATCTGGCTCCACACCGCCTCGAGTGAATTCTCAGTCTTGAGGCGTGGGCCACGCTGGAAGGAGCCAAGCAGAGGAAGTCTGAGTATTCCCATCTCAGTTGCCTAACTCTAATTAGGACTCGTTTTGCAACTTAAATCTATGCAGAACGAGTATCTCCAGAATCGCTGATAGCCTCCCTTCAAAGCAAAAAACATACACATATCTTGATGTCATTTCTACATGGTGCAGATTTGGATCGGATGACTTAAACTTCGCGGCAAGCCCCAGAGTTACACGATGACTACGCCGCGCAGGCGCTGCTCGATCGCGTAGTTCTGGCGCGATCGCACCGGGAAATATTCCGCCCTAGGAGTGTCGCAGACGCTTAGACGCATACTGTCTGGCTAAGCTTCAGTAACGTACTCAGCATTGCACCCAGCGGAGACACGTCAAGTGGTGAAACGTGGGATGAAGAAGTAGCAAGGGCAAGCAACGGTCCGCCACAGCCTCCCCCGCTGTCGTGCGCCTGCGCGCTAGCGTTCTCTGGGTCGCTCGCAAAGCTGCGCTCCTGGCTGACCCCTCCCGTCGTCCTCTCCCCGAGGGGTCAGCCAATCAATACCTATACATCTATGACGATCGTCTACCTCAGTTTGTGAACGATCGCTTGCCAGTTTTCTTAGGGGAAATCCTAAGCACCTGTGATCGCCTGGTAGTTGGCAAAGAGCCCGAGCGATCGCGCCGTGCAAGTAGCCCCGCCCGCTTTCCCCCACACTCGTCGTTCGCTGTGTGCGGTTCGGCGATCGATTGCTCATTCGTCGGCGGGGGTCGCCGTTGGACCGTCGCGCGCAGGTCGCTCCTCTCCCCCCGCACTCCTCACTCGCGGTCGGTGGGCAGCCGCAGCCCGGCGCGATCGCTGCTGTCTCGGCGGTCGTCGCTACGCCCAAAAGTGCGGAAAATAGCACACATTCGTGTGCTTTTTTTGTTTCCTGGGGGCTCCGCTCCTAGTGGTACAAAAAGACGGGAATGGGGGGAGGTCGGAGGGCAGGGTAGCACGCACGGATGTCCATTTTTTCACCTCATGCAAATCGTTAAGATCTTTTCACAGCAAGGGTTTCAGCTTCTAATTCCTATTACTTAATGGTACAATAGTATTATTAATTTAAAGGGGTTTTGTTGTGGTTGCCTCTGTCGTTTCTCGCTTCTCCGTTGTTGGTTTCTCCGGTTCCCGCCGTCTGCCGTCTGGCGCGCGTTGCGCGCTGTCGGCGGCTGCCGCCGCCGTCGCGCCGGATGCGCGGGTGCTGGTCGGCTGCGCGGCAGGCGTGGATGCGTTCTTCCGGGCGCGGTTCCCAGCAGCGGAGGTCTTCGAGGTTGCCTCCGGTTGCTGGGGTCGTGGGCGCGGTGCGTTTGCGGCCCGGTCGGTGGCGGTCGTCCGGGCGGTGGCGGCTGGTGGCGGTCTTTGGGTCTCGTTCCCCGCGTCGGCGTGCCCGGCCGGTCTGCTGCCGTCGGCGGCGTCGCGGCGGTGTTTCTGTGGTGCTGGCTCGGGCACCTGGGCGTCGCTGGCGTTTGCTCTCGGGTCCGGTGTTCCGGCGCTGGTGTTTCTCGGGTCGCTGCCGGTGCCCGCCGGTTGGGGGCTGTCGCCCGTGCCCGGTTGCCCTGGCTGGGTTGGCTCGCCGGCGGCCGTCGGTGCCGCGCCGGTGGCTGCCCAGCTCGGGCTGTTCGGTTAGGCTTCCTCGGTTTCTTCTCCCGTGCCCCCGGCCCCTGGTTGGGGGTTGTCTTCCAGCTCGAACTCCGCCGCGATCGCACGCCGCACGCGGTCGGGCCAGCCCTTCTCAGCTCGGACCACAGCTTTCCATGAGCGCGGGACCTTGATGTTGAGGTTCTCAGTCAGCGGCTCGCTGCGGTCGGTGGTGTAGTGATACTTGGCAAGCTCTGGGTTCCCGCCCGGTCTGCCGCTGTTGTGGGTTCCTGGCATTGTGTCCCTGCAATAGCGTCCCGCTCATTCTAGCGTGCCATCCCGTTAAAAAAACCTATCAACCTATTGATTATTACTGGATATCCTGTTAAAATAGTACATATAAACCAAGAGACGATCGCCCTATCCACCAAGAAGTTGCGATCACCCCACTCACTAGGAGCACTCCAATCATGGCACAGCTAATCGAAGTCGAAGCCGTTAGCAATCCGCGCCAGGTTTCTACCAAGCAGGGCGACCGCGTCGTGTTCGACGTTCTCACTCCCGATGGCGAGCGGAAAGCCATCTGGCGTCCGGGTGATGACCCGGTGGCACTTGCTATCCGCCTCAGCCAGCGCGTGCTCGTCGCGTCTCACGGCAGCGGCAACCTCACGCTTATCGACAAGCAGCCCCACAACGCCCCACCGCTGGCACCGCCTCAGATTGCTCCCGAGGACGAAGAGGCGATCGCTCGCGACTTCGATGCCTTTGGCTATTCCTCACCCGCTCCAGCTGTGGCCCCTCCCCAGCAGCTCGCTACGGCTGCGGCTGACGAGGACGCGCCCGCGCTGCCCGATGACTGGCGCGATCGCTACGAGTGGCACCCGGAACGCAAGCGCATGATGGCAGCCACAGTCGAGCAGGTCGCCAAGCTCTATCGCTTCGCTTGGGATACTGTCGGGCGCGAGATGGCGGGTATCGAACTGTCCGAAGAAAGCCACCGCGCGATCGCTACTACCTGCGTGCTGCAGGCGGTCAAGCAGTAATGCCGTAGGCGAACGCTAACGATTCGGGGGAGGGTCCGTGCCTCCCCACTCCGTCCGCTGCAAATTTTCGGAGTTTTTATCATGACCGCTACTCACGAGCCGCGATCGCACTGGTCCTATGGCTGCACGCTGCTAACCCGCGAGTTGGTGCGCGAGGACGACCATCTCGAACCCGCCGACGTGCAACACCTCGTTCGCACCTTCGACCGCCCGGTTGGTCGTACCGACATCGAAGCCCAGATCGCCCACTGGCTGCAGAACGGCTACTACCTGGCGTGCTTCTGGCTGCAGTCCGACGACGAACCGCCATTTTAGGAGAGAATCAAGCCGCAATTCCGCATCGAGCACATCGAGGTCGATCGCCTCACGGGCAAGGACCTGGGCGAAATCGAGTGCTACATCCTGGACGCGCCTAACGCTGCCGCCGCTTGGTAGCAAGCCTACAAGCGCTGTGGGCTGGACGAGGTAGTAGACGTGTACCCGCTATGGTCGCGATCTCGTCCATCCGCCAAATTTCAGCCGCCCACCAATTGACAGACTGCATTTCCCCTAAGAAAACACCGCCATTGCCAAACTATGACGACCCTAACTGCCTACGATCTAAACCGATTCACCGGCTCAGAGGTGCTTTACCGCCACTGGCTGCGGATGCGCTACACCGAGGGCGTGAAGTACCTAGCCGATCGCGCTGGCGCTCACTGGATCGTGGACGCGATCGCCAGTCACCAGCCGAACTTGCGCCGCGTTCCGTTCCAGCTCTGGGAGTTAGTCAAACAGGAGGGCGATCGCGCGGTGCTGACCTGTCGCGAGGACAGCGATCGCCCGCTGTTGGTGCGGCAGGAGATTGCCTACACTGACTTCCCGCTGGCGAGTACGAAGCTTTACTGCTGCAATGGCGTGTTGATGCTGCCAAGCGAGTACTAGCGCGATCGCCCGACCCTAGTAGCCTGTCACATGGCGGGCTGCATTTTCCCTTAGATATTGGGAGCCACCGACGGTCAAGTATGCCTTACATGCCGAGCTGGAGAGATGCGTTTGTAGGGGTACTCGCAGCGTTTGTCACTTCACTGTAAGTCTTCTTCTAATAGCTGAGCGATGTTCATAATCGACTTCAGAGTGCCAATCTTCAAGTCTCGGTTGCGATGCACGGGGACCGAGACAATCTTGCTTTCGCCGGACTTTTCGTAAATGTGGTGGCTGCCCGTTACCTTCTTGAGAACCCAGCCTCTCTTCTCCAGGATTTTGCACAGTTTTTTACCCGGAACTGACTTCATACAGCAATTTCGACAACTTCGGATTCCGCGTCTGGCTGTCGGCTTTGATTTGCCACCTCTAACCATCCCTCAACCGCATCCTTGAGGTTGTCAATCGTTTCGTCAATAGAATCCCCCTCGGTCACGCAGCCGGGCAGTGCCGGGACTTCTGCCCAGTAGCCCCCTTCTTCAGCAGAATGAATAATGGCTCTGATTTTCATCGTTTCCAATGTTAGATGTCGATCGAATGGTCGAATTCTAGCAAATCTGTGGGCAGCTTGCTTGTGCCATTTTAATATGCCGCTGTCGCTTACCTGAAGAGCTCTATTTTCGTCCTATATTGCTGTTCGATCTTTGGGATTTTGTGAATTGATTCGAGCATAGTTTAAGTACAATTTAGGAAGCGCTTACGCTCCAGTTTTTCATTGACTTCATGTGGAGATGAACGTATGTCCGAACTCGTACACCTGGATGCACAGCCGTTAGTGAATCGCAGCGATCGCACCCAGCAGCTCGTTGCATTCTGTCGCGCGCACATGAAGCGAGGCAGGGATTTTGGTGCGATCGCGGGAGGTCAGAGACCGATACTATTCAAGCCCGGTGCTGAAAAGCTCGTGCGTTTGTTCGGGCTGGCGACGCATTTCGAGATGTGCCACATGGTCGAGGACTTCACGGGCAAGGAAAACGGGGAACCGCTGTTTTACTACCGCTACCGCTGCACGCTGACGTGGAATGGGCAGGCGATCGCACAGTCTGAGGGAAGCTGCAACAGTTGGGAGAAGAAGTATCGCAATCGTCGCGATAAATTTGACCTGGTGAACACATTGCAGAAGATGGCGCAAAAGCGAGCGCTGGTGTCTGCAACGCTGCTGGCAACCGGAGCCTCAGAGCTTTTCGAGCAGTAAGTTCAGGCGTGACTTGTAGACCGCCCTGCATGAAACTTTGGCAATCGATGTGGGGAGGAAGTTTGAATGACAGCACTACCTGAACTTTTGTATGGCATTTAACTACTCGTCGCGCTTCCCGCATTGCAAATTGGAACCGGGCGCGTGCGGAACGATTGTGGATGTATGTCACTTAGATCGCTATAAAGAGGAGTGCGCCGACGTCGACGGAGTAAGAATTTTGACACCGACAGACTCCTGGGGCCCTCTGCAAACCCAACAATCGCGCGATCATGCCCCCCAATCCGTTGTCCGGGGAGCCGGAGATTGACTGGATGTCTGGTGATAGTCGCGGAACAACTAATGCTAGCAATGGGAAACTCAGGTAGATATCACGTCTGCGATCGTTGGTTGACAACAAAGGCTACCGTCAGTGGTCAGTGGGTCTGGCTGGCAATCGATCGCCAAACCCAAGAAATCATCGGTGCCCAGGCGGCTCGAGAGGTTTCGAGCGAGGTGAAGCGCTCTGATCGTGATACCCCCCGGTTAATCACAGAGTACCGGTATCTACATAGATTACTGGGAGACCGATTGGGGCGTACTAACCTCGAAACACGATCAGGTCGTCACCAAGCAAACTGGAAAAAAATAACGTCATCGGGCGCTTTAACTGCACCTCGCGTCGACGGCGCGCTCATGGCTAGTGTTGTTGAGTTTAGCTGTTCCACACGTATGCTCGATCGTATGGGCATTTTCAGGATTTTCATTCAAAACTACAAGGCATTATTAACTTTTTAGTACTACCCCATGACTTTCGTGGTTTCTGCTCGCCGACTTGGACGCGATCGTGGTTATCGATAAAAAAGAATCCTCTCATCACCAGTGAATTCTGGAAGCATTCCGCGAGAAAGCGCGAACGGCCTCTCATGCTGTTCCCAGGGTTCGCGTTTGTGCAAAAAATCTTTGCGCTCGATTTTGCGCGGCCCGGAACAGGGTAAAAGTGTAAAAGATTTAAGGGTTAGGTCCTAGGGGCAGAACGGGCAACGCGGAACCCTTGGTAGTCGAACCCGAAGTCGGGGACGATCCTGGTGCGAAACGCCGAGCGACAGTACCTCGGAGGGGTGAACCAAGAACCGCCGCGAGTAACACGTTTACGATTATCTGCAAGTAATTCTGACAGGCTTGATTCTATGATCTCGTAAACACCACTGTCTAGTTTTCCGTCCCAGACATGACCGCTTCCGGGGGCCCCTTGGTAATTCTTGTGCCACGGATCTGCGCACCACTCCCAGACATTCCCGTGCATGTCCGAGAGCCCGAAGTTATTGGCTGCATCGAAGTAACCGACCGATGTCGTTTCTCCTTGACGCTTACCGACTTCACCTTGTCCATAGACTTTTGTGGCATCGTAGTTAGCCACATCGGACGAGATTGTTTTTCCGAAGTGAAACGGAGTTGTTGTTCCCGCGCGGCAGGCGTACTCCCACTCTGCCTCGCTCGGCAAGCGATACACTACCCCCATTAATTGAGATAAGCGCGCGCAAAACTCGATTGCTTCGTACCACTTGACCTTTTCCACCGGGCGATCTTTCCCTTCGAACCCAGACGGATTGGAGTCTAGCTTTACAGCGATCTGCGGCACCCTTTCCACTACGAAACGCCACTGCGACTGGGTAACTGGGTAACGCCCGAGCAGAAAGGCTCGCACTTGGACTTCATGCTGCGGTCCTTCACCCATACTTCGCCCCGGTTCCTCTTCCGGAGAGCCCATCCAGAACTCTCCGCCAGACACCAGCATCATCTCTAGCCCGAGGCCGTTCGGATCCTCTACAAAGCGTAGAACCCGCTCCTTGCGGTAGCGAAAATCGAGTTTCGTTTGTGGTGTACCCATGCCGCAACCTCTAAAGGGGGGGGAGCGCTCAGATTATTCGGCATTGCCTACTAAGTTCGCCCGGCCCAGTTGGTTTTCGAATGCACTTGCATCGCCGGAGAGGTCAGGACTCTTCAAGTGCTCCCTACGGATTCACTATCCGCCAGCTCTGACAGCGAAGAGTGCTCCGGGCGGAACGGGCAACGCGGAACCCTTGGCTGACGTAACGGTTGACGGGGATGTCCCAGTTGCGATTTGCCGAGCGACAGCTCCTCGGATGGTTGTTCCAGCAACCCCCGCGAATAACGCGTGGACGCTCATCTGCGAGTAATTCCGGCAGGCTTGTTTCTAAGTTCTCGTAAACTCCGCTGTCGAGTTTTTTATCCCAGATACGACCGCTCTCAGGGGCACCCCGATAATTCTTATGCCACGGGTCGGCGCACCACTCCCAGACATTACCGTGCATGTCACACAACCCAAAAGCATTTGGAGGAAGCTGCCCGACGTTAATAGTTTGACGAGAATCTTTTGGCTTCCGTTCTGTGGGCTCCTCAGCGTATGTAAAGTCAGTGTCGTAGGATGCTAAATCCCTCGTCAGCGTCTCGCCATATGCAAACGGTGACGATGTCCCAGCCCGACAGGCATATTCCCATTCTGCCTCGCTCGGCAACCGGTACTTGCAGCCAGTATGTCGAGAAAGGCGCGCGCAAAACTCGTTAATATCATACCATCTGACATTTTCCACAGGGCGATTGTCCCCCTTATAACGTGATGGGTCCGTACCAAGTTCCCAAGCGACCTGTTCGATTCGTGCAACAAATCGCCACTGTGCCTGTGTAATTGGAACCTTGCTTATAAAAAATGGCTCGACCCGGACAAGATGCTGGGGTTGCTCGTCGGAACCGCCATCTTCTTCCTCAGGCGAGCCCATAAGAAACTTTCCACCTGGAATCGCTACCATTTCTAAGCACTCCTCGCCCAGTGGCTCCTCGAAATAGCTTGCCTCAAGGGTCCGCGATCGTGCCACTACCCCACGTCGATCCACCGTCGGCGTCACAAACTCGAAAACCTTCAGTTCGAAAGATTCGGGCTCCTCCTGCCCCAGCTCTCGGCGTATCTCTCGCGCTCTGCGTCGGAACTCTTCTGAACGTTCGCGTTTTCCCAGCAATTGGTAACATTGGTCTAGCATCTCTAATGCATCGGCTTCACCACCGCGATCGTCCAGATTTTCATACAGCGCCAAAGCATCCTGCAGCACAGCGATCGCCCGCTGTAGGTCTACAAGCTCGTAATAAATGTGTCCCAAGCGAGAGTAATTTAACGCTATGCCAGTGCGGTCGTTAATCTCCTGAGCAATTCCAATTGCCTGTTGGCATAACTCAATAGCCCGGTCCCGATTGCCCAATGCAAAGAAACACTCACCCAGCAGACCTAAAGCCTGGCTCTCCTCAAGCCGAATCCTCTCAGCTTGAAAAATCGCGATTGATTCTTCAAGCAGGTTCCTTGCCTGCTCTATATTCGTCAACTGGACATAAGCGTGTCCCAGACCATGCAATGCATGAGCTATAAGTGGCCGCAGCCTATCCTCACGAGCAATTTCCAGCGCATGCTCCAGCGTCTTAATTGCTTGAATAGCTTGCTCTTGCACCCCAGTCGCCACAAAGCAATGACCTAAACCAATCAGAGTCAGCGCCTCTCTGGGCCGATCTTCGATCTCATTGCTGATGGCCAAAGAAGCCCGATAGTTAGCGATCGCTACGTCGTAATTTCCACGTAAGTATGCGCACTTCGCCAATCCATTCAACGCACTTGCTTCCACGCTCCGCCGACCTGTTTCTCGTGCTGCTAGAAGAGACTCCTCGTATAAAGACGCCGCCTTATCAAGTTCCCCGACCTCGACATGGCAAATTCCCAATTCGCCCAGCGAGATCGCCTCTCCCACCCGGTCTCCAAGCTCTCGATGCAGTTCGACAGCCCAAACTAGGAAGGTCGTCGCCTGCCCCCAATCATAGAGCCGCGCGTAGCACTTTCCTAGAGAACCCAAGGCTTTCGCCCGAACGTCTGAGGCCGCTATCTGCTCCGAGACCTCCATACAATCGAAGAAGGTCTGAATTGCTCGCTCGACCTCTCCAGAGTCCAAATAGGTATTGCCCAACTCGCCCAGGGTCAGTGCCTCTGTGTCACGATTGCCCTTGGCTCTCGCCTCAGCAAGTAGCCGTTCGAGTTCTTTAGAGGGGGGTGCGACTTCCTCGATAGCGATCGTCACCACCCGCACAGAGATCTCCTCCATCCCCCCTCCTCTCCCCAGGTCCCATACTTTTAGGGTGCCGTCGTCCGAGCCTGAAACCGCTAGCCGCCCGTCTGGGGTCACTGCTACTGTCCTGACTGCAGACTCATGCCCAGAGAAGGTTTGCAGCTCCCTTTCACTCATCAAGTCCCACACTCGCAGGGTGCTGTCCTCCGATCCCGAGACCGCTCGCTGCCCGTCTGGGGTCACCGCTACTGCCCTGACTGCAGACTCATGCCCAGAGAGGGTTTGCAACTCCCTTTTACTCCCCAAGTCCCACACTCGCAGGGTGCTGTCCTCCGATCCCGAGACTGCTCGCTGCCCGTCTGGAGTCACTGCTACTGCCCAAACTCCAGACTCGTGCCCAGAGAGAGTTTGCAGCTCACTTCCACTCCTCAAGTCCCACACTCGCAGGGTGCTGTCCTCCGATGCCGAGACCGCCCGCTGCCCGTCTAGGGTCACCACCACCGCATTGACTGCAGCATCATGCCCAGAGAGGGTTTGCAGCTCACTTCCACTCCTCAAGTCCCACACTCGCAGGGTGCTGTCCTCCGATGCCGAGACCGCCCGCTGCCCGTCTAAAGTCACCGCTACTGCCCAAACTGAACCCGTATTGTGCTCGATGAGGGTCTGCAGCTCCCGTCCACTCTCCAAGTTCCATATTTTCAGGGTGCAGTCAAATGAGCCCGAGACGACCCGCTGCCCGTCTGGAGTCACCACCACCGCATTAACTGCAGCATCATGCCCAGTAAGGGTCAGCAACTCTCGTCCGCTCTCCAGGTCCCATACTTTCAGAGTTCGGTCGTTTGAGGTCGAGACCACCCGCTGCCCGTCTGGAGTCACCACCACCGCATTGACTGCAGAGTCATGCCCGGAGAAAGTCCGCAGCAGAGGATCCCTTAAGCGCGGGAGACCGAAGTGCTTCTCTCCGCGCACCTGTCCTACCAACAGCTCCAACCCCGCTGACAGCAACGCATCCTCCCGCACGTCCACAAACAGCGCCGCTTGCTCCCGTACTTCTACATCAGGCGATCGCAACGCAGCCTCAACCTGCTGCCGCAACTTTTTAGCACTCTCCCCCGACCGAATATACCCCAACGCCGTCCAGCGCGGCATCGGTCCAAGCTCCCGCTCTGCACGCCGGTTTTTCGGCAGTTGTGCTGCGATGTAATCTTCCATGAACTCGGCCAACCGCCAGAGCCTCTCCTCCCCAAAGCGATCGTCCGACAGTAAATGCGCGATCGCCCGTTGACGCACCGCCTCGCTCATCTCGTAGAGCCCGTCCCCTACCACCTTGCACAGCGGCGACAGCAATAAGTCCGCGATCGCGACCCACGGAGCCTCCCGCACAAAATTCTCTCTCAGGCAATAAGCTAGCTCCGGCGTTACTGCCAGCGGTAATGCCGTATGCGCAGCCAAGTCCCAGTAGCTGCGCCCGTAGCGCCGCACAAACGCCGTCACCCTCCGCTGCGCCGACTTCTCCTCCCACTCCTGTGCCTCTGCCGAAACTGCCATGACCATTGCCTTACCCCCGCACCCACTCCAGCGCCGCCATCAACCCATCTTCGCTCAGCTCGAACATCCTCGCGCCCATCACTTCCTCCAGCACCTGCGCGATCGCCTCCGCCGTCGTTCCAGTCCAGCGCCGGCGAGGCATCGGATTCAACCACGCCACTCCCCACGTCCGCAGGCGCAAGCTCTGCAAAAATGTCCGCGTCGTGTCTACACGCCCTGGACTGTAACCGCCCCGTGCTGCCCCCGCATCGCTCAGCACCACCACCACCGAGCACCGCCGACCCAACCGCAGCGCCTCCAACGGCACCTCGTCCGTCCCCTTAGGCTTCTCGTACACCACCTCGCGCGGGCAATTGCGGAAATAGTAGAGCCGAACTTGCTCGAACTGCTGCCGCTCCACAGTCTCTACCAACCGGTCCGCCACAGTTCGAAACGGCATCATCGACCCCTCGCGATCCTCCAAAAACACCAGCTCCAAACGATTCTCCCGCTGTGGCAGATAGGGCAACTCGAAACAGCAGCGCTCTCTCGCCACTGCCTGCACCGCCTTCACAACATCTATTTCTTCCGACCTTCCTGCCCTTGCCACCCGCCGCAACTTACGCCACCGATACCGAGCCGGTCGCAACTCGAACGGAAACTCACTCGGCACCAACACGAACCCGTGCTGCGATTCCGTCAATCCCAGCGGTGGGTCTGGGAGCCCTCGGTACGCCGCTGCTACTCGCGCCGGAGCTTGCTTCGGAGAAGGGGATGCTCGCGTTCCGCGTTTAGGAGCCTTCGGCAACGGCCCGATTGGCGGCAAGTCCCCTTTCTCCCCGAACTCACTAGAATCCCTTTTACCTGAGCGAACTGAAGCCCCCTCCTGCGGCAACCGTGCTAGATATGCTGAAAACTCCCGGTCAAAAAGGGCTCCATCTGCAGGTGTCTTTGCCCACAGTAACCGGCAAACCTCGCGCAGGTCATCGTAATTCTCCCCTCCTGCACAGCCGAACCCCAACTCCAGCGCCTCCAGCAACGCTACATACTGATCCGGCCGCAACCCTAAAGGCTCGCGCACCTGTAAAAACAACTCATACAACGGCAGCAGTAAGGAGTCCATCACGACCCCTCCGCCCGCTCCGGCTGCTTCCAGACGCGCTCCACATCCGCTTTCGTTTTCAGCAACACTCCAAGCTGCGCCTTATCGCCTAGCAACGCTTCAACTTCTTTGCTCGCGTCCTTCGGAGACTTCCCCGTCAACACCCGCAGCCAATCGAGTAGCTCGCTCGTTCCCGCCTTCTTTCCAAAGTTTCCCCGGCTTCCCTGCTGCCGAACCTCCAGAAACGTCGCGATTGCCTTATCGAATAACTTGTCGAGCCGGTGATCCGGAAAATGTAAAAGTGCAATTTGCTTCAGCCGCTCCTCATCAGGAAATGCTAAATAGTAAAAAATACAGCGGCGTAAAAATGCCTCCGGTAGCTCCTGCTCGCTGTTGCTCGTCACAAACACGATCGGTGGTAGCTTTGCCTTCACAGTCTTCTGTGTCTCTGCGATCGCAAACTGTTGCTCTTCCAGCTCTGATAATAAATCGTTTGGAAAGTCAATCGACGCCTTGTCAATTTCGTCGATTAGCACCACGGGTCGGTATGTCTCAGTCTCATAAGCTCGACCCAATGCCCCCATCGCGATATAGCTCATCGGATCTCTCAGATCGGCAACCAGCTCGCTGTATTTATCTTGGCCCAAAACTTCTTTATTTCCCAACAACTGAACGTCTCTCAGTTTTCCGAGCGCGTCGAACGTGTACCGTCCCTCCTGCGCTACTGTGGTCGACTTGATATTCCACTGAAAAAACGGCCAGTCAGCCCCGTTGCCCGTTGCCCGCACCCCAAACTCGTAGGCTACTGCCCGCGCCAGCAGCGTCTTCCCGCATCCCGGCTCCCCCTGCAGCAGCAGTGGCCGTTCCAGCGCGATCGCCAAATTCACTGCCTTTTCCAACCCTGGCTCCGGCGAGTAAGGAAACACCCGCCGCCTGTTCTCCTTTTCCTCGCGTTTCGGCTGAAACTCTTTCTTCCCCGAATAACGAGGATAGTTCTTGTCAAATATTTCGTTAAACGCTGCCATAGCCCCTCCTAAATAACAAATTTCTCTTCAATAAGTGACCAGTCAAAGCCACAATGCTCGCAGATCGTCTCCAGCACGCTCTGAGGTTCCATTGCATCCACACGCCTTGCTAGCTCGTCCCCGAAGTATTGCACCGTCAACTCTTTCTCCAAAAAAGCCCTCAATGTCTCCTCGCGTTGTTGCACCCACCTCCGCAAGCTTCTTCCGTCGAAGCCTTCTAGCAGAACGGCAGCCACCTGCTCGGGGCGCTCGCGTTCCCCCATCCTCGTGTGTGGGAGCGGACAACCCTTCCCACGTCCCTCAGCAATCATAAACAGCACCAGCGGGACATGCGAGGTCTCCTCCCCAACCCGAGCGGCCAGTGGTTTCCAAAGCTGCTCGATAATTTGCAATTGGCAATCCGGTTTCAAACGTTCGACACCTAGCAGCGAGACGGCAACGGCCTTCCCCTTCTTCCAGTCCGCGAATAGCCTGTCAACAATTGCCCCCGCATTTCCTTCCGTTCCGAGTTGGTCGCCCAGGCGTTGGCAAACCTCAGAAACCGTCCAGGTAGACTTAACGTGTAAGGAGGGCTTTTGCGCCGTCGAATCTGAGACCAAGTCCTGCCACAGGCGGTTAACCAACCACCTTTGCCCGCCACCCGCCCGACCGCCAATCCAGAAAGCCCCCACCGGCTGGTCGGTACGGAAGAACTTGGCAAAATCTTCACTTTCGCGATCGAAGTTGAGCCTCCGCAGAGCCTCGACAAATCGATGAAGCTCCCGGCCGCTAATGTCAGGCTCTTTCTCGCGGGAAACTGAGGAGTCCCCAACTCTGCGGACAAGATAAAGCTCCAAACCATTGTGCACCAGCAGCACCGGCGTTTGCCCGCTCCCGTAAAGCTTACCGTATACCTGGTCGGCGACAGCAAAAAGCGATAGTCGGCCAAGCTTGTCAAAGTCACCCGATTTCAGAACATCGAGCAGTGCCTTAGTAAAAATACCGTGATTGGAAAGCAGGTCGTTAATCGCCATTTCCTTTTCTCGGCAAGCAGCAAAAATTGCATATCCTCGGGTTGTTCTAAACTCAGGAAAATGATCTGTCAGATGTTCTCCGCCCCACCGCTCCTCTGCTAAAGCTCCAGCATGGCAGCAATCAAAAAGCAATACTAAACTGCCCATTTTCTTGCGAAAAACAGCTTTTTTCAGGTCATCAAATGTGATGGCCTTGCTGCCATTTCGCTTGCTGTCAGAGGTTGCGAGGTAGCACTGGAAATTCCCCCATTCATTACCGACTCGCAGCCCGTGACCGGCAAAGTAGATTAGAACGCTGTCTCCCTCCTTTCGCGCGTTCATGAACTTTCGGATAGCTTTGCCAAGTTCGTCAAACTCAACCCTTTTTTCTGTATCGACTTCAAATGGTTGTTGAGACTTATGAGGAATTAGCGTGACGGTGAAGTTTTTGCTGTCTCGGAGAGTCCGTGCCAACTCCTGCGCGTCAGCAGCAGCACTGGGAAGTCCTTGCAGATGGTCGTACGACGAGATTCCAATAATGAGGGCATAACGAGGAGCTTCGTACATGTTGCGTGTCAGAAGAAACCTGGGTGCTGGGCCGCCGCAAGTAAAATATGATATCTTACCCAGCAGCCAGAAACAATTTCTTTAAATGCGTGATTCCATGACTGATGAGTCAGCGATTAGACGATTTGTCTATACGGACGACCATGGCAATCAATACGAGATCTTTGTTGAAGCACGAGATGTAGGACTACCAGAGGCTAGCAAAGATTTGCTCGGTGACCAGCACGACGGTCGCGGCGACGACATCCCGGAAGTCAAAATGCAACGGGCAACGGACATGATTCGCGGCTATACCACCTATGCAGTCAGTGCATTCAAAGAGTTTAGTGCTGCTCGAGTTGAGGAAATCACCCTCAAGTTCGGGCTCAAAATCGGTGGTAAAGTGGGCATCCCCTATATCACCGAAGGCTCTGCCGAAAGCAACTTAGAGATCCAGGTCAAATGTACCTTTCCCGACGCGCATAGTGCCACCGAACCCGAAACAGTTGAAACAAGTTAGGAGTGCATTAGTCCAGCAACTGAATCTGGGTCAGGCATCCGTACCGCGATCCCTATAAAGTTCGGAAACAAATTGGAAGCTAGCCTTAGTGGTGGATGGGCGAGTTTGAGCTGAGATATATCGAGCATAAGCTTGTCACAAACGCACTTGTACCATGGGTGGGCGGCTAACACATACCTGGACCTGCCCACTTGCACGTTGGTCACAGTCTTGGTGAACGTCGTTACAGCGTTGATTACTAGTGTCTCAATCCGGATCTTAATGCTTTTAAGAAGGTGAGCGCGCGGCTATGAATGCACACTCGCCCTGGCTTTACACAGAACTGTATGAGTATTTCCATTGCCTATCTCGACCGGTGGAATAACCCGGACTCACAGCACTACTATTATTGGTTGTTTTGCGATGAGAGCCAGCGAGAGCGTATCAAGCTTGCTACTCGCAAATCAGCTCTCGCAGTTCAAGTCCTTAATTCTAAACCTGCAAACGAAAGCATCTACTCTTACCCTAAGGAATGGGGAGGGTTGTACTTACGCTCCGGCGCATAAACCCGGCTCTCGCAGTCGCAGGATCCTACCAGGGTGATCTTCTTTGCCGAAGAAGGTAAGGTTCAAACTCGAAAGGGCTCAGTTCGCCAGCGAGGAGCTGACCAGACGCATCTAGGCAGACTTCCTAGGAATGTATCGAGGCAAGACCATGGAACTTGAAATAGACGGCAAACACCTTCATGTGGGTGTCAACACGTGGCGTGGCTACGCCCGCGATCGCGTACTACTGCGCGACGGACTGCAAACCGCGTAGCTACCCCGCCGAGGAATGCTACCACCGCGCCGCCGACGCAGTCAGCGAGTTCCTGGGGCTGTTCTGGTAGGCGATAGCGCCGTAGAAACGCCCAATTGCTTCCAGCGACCTTTAACCCGCGCGCGGAGGTGCATTGCGGTCGCTGGAAGGCCTTTCCCGTCTTTCGCCCCGTCCAGCGACTCGACCCCGGACAGCAAGAGAGTTTGCGGCTCGCTGGACACCGCCATCGGACACATACGCGCGACTCAGTTCCGATCGTAGTCGGTACGGACCGCTCGCCAGCTGCGATCGCACACCAACACCCGACGTGCCTCCCGCTGCAGCTCCTCCAGACAGGTCTTCGCCCACCCATCTGCTGTCGTGTGGACGCTCAGGTGCCTCACGAGGTTGTGGTAAGTCTCCACCGGAATTTGCATCGTTTCCATCGTCTGACCCTGCATCTCGTTATTCCTCCATGTTGCGACCCATCCACACCACCTGTCCTAGCACCGCGAAGTCGATGCCCTCAGCTGTCAGGTCCACCACATAGGGCGGGTACACCGGGTTATCTGAAATCACCTGCAGCTTCCTTCCCGGCTGCAGCTCCAACCGCTTCACCAGCAGCAATCCTTCGACCCGGATGACGTAGATGCCCGGCGGCAATGGCTCTGCGACCGTATGCGAAACCAGCATTTGGTCGCCGTGCAGGAGGGTCGGAGTCATTGAGTCCCCGCGCACGTCAATCAGCGTCACGTCCGACGGAGAGACGTGCAGGTCCTGCCGAAGCCACTCCAGATCGATAGAAACCCACCGCGCCGGGGGCTCCCAGTCGGCAAACGCCCCCGGACCCGCCGATGCCGAGATGTCGTAGTGGCGGATCGAAATGCTTTTTCCGGGCGGACGGAGTGACCCCTTCCCGGTCATCAGCCAACCGGGGTCCACATCGTAGACTTCACAGATGCGCGCCGATACCTCGATATCCGGCAAGCGCTCCTCCTGCTCGTAGCGAATCAGCGTGCGCAGACCGACGCGGATGCTGCGAGCGAACTCCTGCTGAGTCAGTTCGCCGCGAATTTCCTCGATCCGCCGACCGATGCCAGCGCTGAGGGGTGGCTCCTGGGGCGATGACCTTGACATAGAACATGCGTACTAAAATGACTATATTGGCATCGTACGAGAAAGATTTTAAAAAGTCCAGAAAATGTGCCCAAACGGGCACTTTTTGAGTAGATCTTTTAAGAAAGTTCTTGTTATAGTTCTTTTGTACTTATCAAGAATTCAGCCGCAACGAAAATGGCTGAAAGTGAGGTGGCTCAGTGGGCGCGCTGGATAATATCTTGCGACAGATGCCGGATGAATTGGCATGGGTTGCAGTTGGAAGGAACAAGGCTCCCTATCTGAAGAATTGGTCGATTCATCCGCTTTCAAAACAAGAAGTTGTCTCGGAGATTGCGGCGGGAAGGTGTCATGCCATCGGCGTGCTATGCGGCACGCCATCGGGCGGGCTGCTCTTCGTGGATGTGGATGGAGCAAGTTGCGATCGCCTGGTGGAGAAACTCTCTGGACTCCCGCTCGCCGAAGCGCTGCCGAAGACGGTCGGGGTCACATCCGGCCGCCCGGGACGCTGCCAGTTGATTTATCGGGTGACACGGGAGCACTGGGACGCGATCGCCACCCGCAAGCTGAAGGCAGCGGTTCCGGGCGAAGGGTTGGAGCTGCGCTGGGACGGCTGCCAGTCGGTTGTCACCGGTCACCACCCGCAAACGGACGGCTACCGCTTCCTGCCGGGACAGAGCTTCGAGGAATGCGCGATCGCCCCCGCCCCTGGCTGGATGCTCCAACAGATGCAGCCGCAGACGTCATTAACGGCATCTTGGCAAGCGTTCGACCGCCAGTTTCGACTCCCCGTAAATGCTGCCGTCCCGCTGTATTGCTGCCTCAGCCGCGAGAACCGCCACCTCTTCGACGAGGGCGTGCCCCAAGGCTGCCGCGACAACTCCGGTGCCCGCCTCACTCGCGACCTGCTCGGCACGGCCGGCTACCTCGCCGGCATCGGACAGATGTTTGAGGGCGACCCGCGCCAGATGCTCGACACGTTCTGCCAGCGCTGCTCGCCCCCGCTGTCAGAACGCGATGGCGATCGCCTCTGGAAGTCAGCGGTCAAAGACAACCCCGGGCCCAGCCTCTCGCCCGAACAGATCGAGGGCTGCATCAAAGGCTGGCTCTGGCGGCAGCGTCAAGAGTCGGCAGGCAAACCGCCCGCGATCGCCCCGGACTCCCCCGCCGACTTCCAGTCCACCATGACAGCCGTCGGCAAGATCCTTCAAATCCCCAGCCGCGCGCGCCAAACTTGGGAACTCAACCAGCTCGCGCGCCGCCTCCGGCAGCCGCCCGATAGCTTGCGCGCCATGTTCTACGACTACCAGCACGAATCCCACGACTTCGCCCCCCGCGACGTCCACGACTTCCTTGCCAGCCGCACCGAAGAGCGCCAATGGCTCGTCGCCGGGTACATCAGCGCCGCCACCACCATCGTCCTCTACGCCGACGGCGGCACCGGCAAGACCCTCCTCGCTTACGACCTCATCAAGGCGATCGCCTCCGGTCGCCCCTGGAACGGCTTCCGCACCCAGCAGGTCAAATGCCTCCTCGTCCAAACCGACGAGCCCGAGATCGACACCCGCGAGCGCCTCGACATCGCCGGCTACGCCGAGGAAGTCAAACGGGGTTGGGTGGCGATCGAGCAGCACTGGCAGTTCTCCCAGATGCATCAACTGCGCCTCTGGATTACCCGCGAGCGCCCCGGCTTCGTCGTCATCGACTCCCTCACCAGCGCCAACCGCGCTGCAACAGCCGAAGAGAAAGACACCACCTACGCCAGCAGCCTTTACGACCTCGTCGACCTAGCGAACGATTTCGGCTGCACCTTCCTAGTGCTGCACCACGAGAACAAGGGCGGTGCCGTACGCGGTACGACAGCGATTCGCAATAACGTTTCCGAAGTCTGGCACCTGCGCCGCCCCAAACCCGCAGAGGTCAACCAGGGACTTGGACGCAACCATCGCATCCTGGACGTTGAGAAGTCGCGTTCGGGCTGCAGCGGCAACTACACGCTGGAGCTGAACGTGGAGGACTATTCCTGGAGCTACCAAGGCGAACATTCGGAATCCGTCCGCGACGAGCGTCCGCTCTCAGCGCGGCTGCTCGACTATCTGGAGCTGCATCATGGCATCCGCTACGAACCTCAGGAGCTGCTGGGGGTGGAAGATCTGGGCGGTGCTACGCGCGACACCATCCGCAAGAGTTTGGAGCGATTGCGCAAAAAAGGTCTGGTCGAAGCCGAACACCGACTGAAGGACAACGGCAACGGGCAGGGTGGCAAGACCCGCTACAAAGTCTACTTCGTGCCCGACGCGCGTATGTCTCCCAGGGCGGTGTCCAGCGAGCCCGAAACGCAGGCAGGGTCTAGCGTCGAGTCGCTGGACGGCTGTAACGGAGCGCAACCCCCCGTCCAGCGAGCGGAATCCCCCCCAGCAGAGGAAGCGCAGGTCGTTGGACGGCAAAAACGCGTCAACTCAAATTTGCAGGTGGGCGATCGCTGTCGCTACTGCGGGCCCTCGGGGTCAATAGCAGTGACCTGTCGGGGCAGGGCGCTGGAGGTACTGGCGATCGCCGATGGCAAAGCCCACGTAAAAGCCCCGAAGTGGGCGTATGCCTACGACATCCCCCTAGCCCACCTGCGCACAATCAAGCCCGCCTAAATCGAGACTCCGAATCATGAACGCGCATCAGACCGAGCGCACTGCACTGAGAGCGACCCGGGGCGCGAACGCCCTACCCTGCTCGGTGCAAGCCCCGCCAACCATGCGTTCGACGCCAGAGCCTTTTTAAAGGGATTGCCGAAACTCTCAGAGCAAGGCGATTCAAGCCTCACCTAAGGAAAACTGGATCCCTCATCCGTGCCATGTGCTCAGCACCCCCCACTACTGATGAACGACTTCTCCGCCAGCTCGACCTCTGCTCCGGCGTCGGGGCGGGCTTCCCCTTCGCCGCCCTCCAGTTCGGGAGCTTCCGCCTCGTCGGCTTTTGCGAGCGCGACCCCTACTGCCGCGACGTCCTCGCCAAACGTTACCCCGGCATACCCATCCACCTCGAGGTCGCAGATACCGACTGGCGATCGCTGCGCGGCAAGGTCGATCTCGTCACCGCCTCGCCTCCCTGCCAACCCTTCTCCGTCCAAGGCAAACGGCTCGGGCGCGACGACGAGCGCGACTGCTTCCCCACAATCCTCCGAGCGATCGCCGCACTCCAACCCGCCTACTTCGCCATCGAGAACGTCCCCGGACTGCTTCGCTGCCCTTTGCGACCCGGACAAACATCCGGCAGCTATTTTGCAGTGCTTGCAGAGGCAATCGCCCAGCTCGGCTACCGACTCGACCGCCCGCTCGTCGTCGGCAGCGGACACCTTGGCGCTCCCTTCCCTCGCCGAAGGCTATTGCTGGTTGCCTTCGCCTGCTGCCTTAAGCTGCCGTGGGACCGGGCGACCTCCTGGACAGACCAAGCTCGAAGCCACCTTGAGGGCGTCTGGCGTGCTGCAGCGCAACGAGGTCATCAACCCGGCTTTCCTGAGCACCTGCTACGGACTCCCGGAAAGCTTCCTCGACCCATCGGACTCCCGAGCCGCAGTCGAACTCTGCGCCATCAGCGCATGGCAGCCGGAAACCTACTGGACCCGCGCGTGGCTGCGATCGCCCTCCGGCGGGTCCAATACTGGCACGATCTCGCAGAAGAAACCCGCCAGCGGCAGCCTCTATAAGTTCCTGCAGCACAAGACGGATATAGCCGGACGGGTGCAGAGGGATCCCAGAATCGCCAGCGAACGGGACCGGAACCCCAAGGAACCAGACCACTGGTTCTAGGCATACTGCTGGGACGAGAAGGTCGGCGATCCCTGGAAGACCCGCAAGCGCTCCGTCCCGCGCGGCAAGTTATCCCAGGTGCGTCAGGCGATCGCGCGCGGTCAGCCCATCGCCGCAGTCCTGCCGTTGCTTTGAGTAATTGACGTTCGCAACCGAAGCAATTCTAAGAAAAGGTAATTCGAGATGACTGAAAAGCTCTGGAAATCGACGAGAGAGGCTACTGAGGACCTCGATATCTCCCGTTGGACTCTCGCAAGGATGCGGTCGGATGGGACACTCCAGATTGGCACTCACTATCGGATCAAGAGCCGCTCGGGGGCAGCTCGACCGTCTTATCAGTGGAACGTCATAGCAATTACTCGGGTTCTCAACAAGCCGCTGGAGTACCGATAGCTTCAGTTTCGGCGGGCAACTCTGGAGCCATGGGACGATCTGCTCGTTGCAGTATTAACGAGAAGACCAGTCGTTGATGCCGGTCGTTGTACCAGTGCCCGTAGTGCGTGTGGTGAATTTGTACTGAATGTCCCATTTGGTAAGCCGCCGAGCCGGTATCAATTCCAAACTTTGCAGCACGTCCAGCCCAAGCATGGCGGAGGTCATAGGGCTTGAACGGGACGCCAGCCCTTCGAAAATATTGACCGACTGCTCTGCCGATATCCTTCGAGTTATTGGTGGGGAGCTTGACCTCGAAAAGCCCCCACTCCTGCCACCATTCTGGATACAGGGGCATCACACCTTCTCTATATCCGGTCTTTCCAGCCAGCACGGAGATAATCCCCGGCTCGTTTTTGATGGCTTCCGTATCGAAGAGCCAGACTTCGGACGGTCTCAACCCATAGGCTGCAATGATTCCATATACCCAACCCCACTGTGGATTTCGCGTACTGAGTTTGAGAAACCACTCCGCAATAGTCCGATCATCGGGTAGGTCACGGGGGTTGATCCGGCGAGTCGACTTCTTACCGCGATACTTGCTCGTATCAAACGGCAGATCGGCAAACTTCGCTAGGGCGCCGAGTGCAACACAGAAGCGGTCTCTAAGCCTCGTCCCTGGTTCTGTCGCAAGTACAGCTCTTTCCAAACGGGCAACGGTCAGCTCTTCATGCGGCGGAAGCTCGCGGAATACTCTCAAATAATCCTTACACCAGGTTTGATGGGTCGTTTCTGTGAGTTGGCGAGTAGAGAAATAGTGCTCTCGAAAGCACTGCACCAGCTTCTCTGTTTCGGGAATCGTCTCTACCGGTTTGGATTTCCCGTACGACTCCCAGGAGAACGAGCCCAGATCGAGCTGGGCAGAAATCTCCCGCGCTTTGGCCTCAGCGACCTTTACCCCTGCCGGGTTCGCATGTACGCCAAGGAAAATCCTCTGCTGGTGGGGCTCTTTCCTGTCCGAGCCTGGTTTAGGCGGCAGAGTCGATCGCAGAAGCAAGCGATTCTTGCGCATCTCGATCCGAACGCCGATGCTCGATGCCTTAAGGCGCCCATTGGCCTGCGCAACTCGGTCCCTCATGGTGACAACCGCCTCACCCTCTACTAGTCACCATTCTAGTCACTAAAACGCACATGAACGGAAAAGCTACTGATATATCGCAATCATAGACTATGAAGCAGGGACTCATAAGCCTCGTGTCGGGTGTTCAAATCACCCCTGAGCCATCCTCAAAACTACGCCGGAATCTCCCGACACAAATGGGTTCCGGCGTTTTGGCGTTTGGAACTCGTTTGAGCTGCAGGTGCCATTGAGGCCGGATGGGGTAGGGAAACCCAGTCAAAATTTAGTCCAATGGACAAACTATGCACCAACCTCACTTGTACGCATGTGCCCTTTACGTACGATCGGCACCAGAGACTGACGCACAACAGGCAGAGCTTGCTAACTCGACCCAGCACAGTAAACTAGTTCATATGTACCATTAACTTTAGAGGCTGTTTGAAAAGGGTCCAGCTGAGTATCAGACTACCTTGAGCTACCCCTAGAAAGGCCTTGAAAGTTCTGTTCCCTCGTCGTGAGTCATGTGCCTATTTTCGCGAAACTCTACTTTTCAAATAACCTCTTAAGTTGACAATTCCCTACGGTGCAGTCATCTCAGAAGTTTTTTCATTCAATTAGACATCATTTGTCAGTTTCAGCCACCTGGCTGAGGAAGTCAAGGTCAAACCCTGAACGGATACTGAAATCAAAACGATAAAGAAGACCAAATTAAAAATGACTCTAGAATCGTCCAAGCCCGCAGAGATGGGAGCGATCGCCAAGATAATCGGTACGGCTCCCCGCAGCCCTACCCAAGACACGAAGGTTTTTTCTTGCCAGCTATACCTTGCCAACGCCAAGCCAATAAATACACTCAATGGACGTGCTATAAACATCAGAAACAAGGCGATCGCTATGGCAACTGGTGCGACCCCTAGTAGTTGTGAGGGGAACACTAAAAGCCCTAGAACTAAAAACATGCTGATTTGCATTATCCAGGCATTCCCTTCCATAAAACTAGCAATCTCCTCCTTGAAGGGATATCGTTGGTTGCCAAGGACTACACCTGCCACGTAAATTGCTAGAAAGCCATTGCCTTGTAGCAAAGTAGCAATTCCATAAATTAATAAAACGCGCCCTACAGTTAGAACGGGGTACAGTTCTTTTGTGTCGAAGGAAAAGCGATTGGTCGTCCAACTCATCAGAAGTCCGATGCCATAACCCACAAGTGTTGCCACACCCAGTCGTAAGAGTAATGTCACCATTATCGTCATCAGTCCGGTAGAGGAAGGGTCTGAGGCGGCCAAGACTTTTACTAACGTATCCGTAAGTAAAACTGCCATTGGATCGTTACTGCCAGATTCAAGTTCTAGTAATGGTTTAAGGTGACCCTTAAGACCCGATCTGTCTGACTTGAGAATTGAAAAGACGGCGGCAGCATCAGTTGAAGAAACGATCGCGCCCAATAGTAACCCTTCTAACCAACTAATTCCATCTAGCCCAAAATCAAACGAAGAGAACGATCCCAAAACGGCCCAAGCAAATGTCCCCAGTATGAGTGTGGTGAGTGCAACGCCAAGTGTTGAGAGAACCAACCCTACGCCCAAAACTGGCTGAATGGTACGCCATTGTGTTTCCATCCCGCCATTAAACAAGATGAACATCAGCGCAATATCGCCGATTGTTTTGGCTAACTGGTAGTTGTCGAAGTAAATTCCCCCAATTCCTTCAGAGCCTGCCAGCATCCCAATTAGCAGGAATATAAGCAGTCCAGGAACCCCAAACCTAGTTGATAGCTTGCTGGCAGCAACACTCAAAATCAGTAGCAAGCCAGCAGCAAAGCAGAATAACTCCAGGGATGGCATGGGTGTCAACTCTATTGAAACAGTATTACTTTCCAAAGAACTACTGCAAGGGCACAGGATTGTCAACTCCTGTGTCAGTGCGCGCTCATCCGGGGATCGAGTTGCAATTTACGGACTGTTTCCTGGGAAACCCAAGCTACTGAATCCATATTAGGTGGTACTACCCTGCTACTACTGGGGCGAATCGACTGAAAAAAGATGCTCCTAGCAGCGCGAGTTTTTGCCTCACATGGCATGAGTCTCTTAAAAACCTTGCCTGGGAGCAAACATCGTCTAGGTTGTACCCAACTACGACTCTCCGAGCTAGCCTCCCTCAGGCGACACTCTAGATAGGTTGGGAGCTGGTTCGGGGGGGGCGAATCTGTGGCAACATCGATCCCTAGCCTTGAGCAAGCGTCACGATGGCAGCACCAGCAAAACCGCTATCGGCTGGAGTTTGAAATTTAGACTACTCGCTATACCTCCGCTACAGTGTAAGTTTTGTCAGTCAACCAGGCTTGGGGATTCTCATTGCCATCCAATGCTCTGGCAAGCCAGCTTGTCAGGGACGATCCAACAATACAAACCCTGACTGACACAAGTGCATCTAACCACGCAAGCGTGTGGCAAGATTGCATGGGTTTCAGGAAATGTGCGAGTCATTCAGACATAAACCTCCAGCCGATCGTCGGGACGATGTAACTGGCTATTTTTAGCGCGCGCTTAGTGAGTTCTGTATTTTAAGCCCAACGCTTAGATGGTTTTCCGCTTCGGATCCTGAAGCCTGGGATGCCAGCAGAAGTAGGGCGGTTCAAACCGATTAGCTGCTGTATCATCGTCGTGCAAGAGACTTATCTGCAGGGAAACCTCGCCGGTTGGGCAGGTTTGGTAGGTTTTTTTAGGACGCTACCCGATAGCTAGAGGAACGGAAAGATGAATAGGAAGGCGATCGCGCCGCCGACAAAAAAAGTGGTTCCGACTAACCCGCTCTCGGTTGTGAAGTGGGGAGTGAGTCTCCTGGCGACTAATCCTTACAATCGCCTGCTCTTGGCACTGATCGTGTTTATCGTGACGCACCCGATGACCAGCGACAGCACCAGTTTGCTGTTTTTCAATGCCATCACGATACTAATCGTCGCATTGTCCATCAACAGCGGGCGTCTCAAACGGCGTGGAGCAGTTTTCTATGCGCTCCTGGCGATCGGTGCGTTTATCGGTCAAATAATGCTGGGCGATCCAACAACTCCCGATATCGATGGTGGGACAGTCGCACTGACAGTAGGCTTGCTAGTCAATGCAACTTTTCTTGCAGTCTCAGTCATCTCTTTCACCCGTTACATCTTTACCGAGACACGTGTTTCGGCAGACACGATCAAAGGCGGGCTTTGCGGATATATCCTGCTCGGACTCACGTGGGCTCTGATTTATCAGACATTTGCGCTCTGGAATCCAGACGCCTTCTTAATGTCGTGTACGGACTGTAAACTTAACGTGATGTACTTCAGCTTCACTACCCTCACGACCCTGGGCTATGGTGACATCTCTCCAGTCGATCCGACAGTGCAGGTGCTGGCAAGCCTCCAGGCGATCGTCGGAATCATGTATCCGTCAATCTTCATCTCGCGGTTGGTTGGACTGTACTCAAAATCCGATGCTTAGCAGGTAGCTCGCTCTTTCTGCTTGCGATCGCGTCGATCCAAAACGCGATCGCGCTGTGCCAACGCGGAAGTAGCCCTTGCAAGCACTCGCGCTTAAACTGAGGGCAGACCGCACACACCTCGGTAATCGAAGCAATTTATGACAGGCGCGATCGCTCCCAAACAGCACGAGCACGTCATTCTTCATGGTGTGTGTTGGAGCACCTATGAAGCTTTGGTCCGCGACCTAGAATCCGAGCCAGCGAAGCGCCTCACTTACAACCAAGGAATTCTAGAAATAATGGTCCCCCTGCCGCCCCACGAGCAGTACAAGAAGCGCATTGGGCGTTTAGTTGAAGCGGCGACGGAAGAATTAGGAATCGAGCTTGCCAGCTTGGGTCAGGTGACTTGGAAACGACAAGATTTAGAAAAAGGTCTAGAGCCAGACCGATGCTATTACATTCAGAACGAACCGAGCGTACGGGATCGATCGGACATCGATCCGAATCGAGACCTACCCCCCGATCTCGCGATCGAAATCGATCACACAAGCAGCTCCCTCGACCGTCTTGTTATTTATGCAGCTCTGGGCATCCCGGAAGTGTGGCGGTACGACGGAGAAAAATTGACGATCTATCACCTTTTTAAGGGTGCATACAATCCTCAAGAAGCTTCCGTTGCCCTGCCGATACTCAGTGCTGAAGATGTCCTGCGGTTCCTGCAGGCAAGACAGCGGTCGGGTGAAAATGCTTGGCTCCGCGAGTTTCGGCAGTGGATGCGCGCGCAGCTTAGCTAAGTCCTTCCCAGGGCCAGGAGGCGATCGCATCTCAAAAGGACTCCTGCAGGAATTTGTACCGTACTTTCTAACTGCACGGGGCATGGAGGATAGACCTGAGTTTAGAGATTTTTTGACACGATGAGGGAAGCGGTCTGGTCGGGTAGGAAAGGTGCATCATAACGACGAAGGCTGTGGTGGGGGAGAAGGTTTGGTAAAAATTTTATTTCCCACATTAATCCGACTGTGTCGAAGCCAAGAAAATCATAGCTACCTGCCTGCCTAGTAAAGTCTCGCTGTACCCTCGACGTGCGTCACCCCTGGCGAGCCTTCACCGCGATCGCCCAACTGAGAGAACCTACTTTGATGCGAGACCATCTCCGTCCGGAATCGCTTGCACTGCGCCACTGGCGGTGGATCCCGATCGCTGCTGCGATTGCGATTGACATAGCGATCGCCACTTTGGGCGCGACGGCGATCGCTCAGGTCGCTCCCGACACCGTCGTCCAACCCGAAACATTTGCAAGGCTCGACATTGAAGCGATCGCGAGCAAGCGGAACGGGTTTGGGCTGTTCAATATCTTTGTCATCTTCCTGGTTACTCTCGGTCCGGTCAAGATTCTCGCCCCCTTTGCACAACTTACTGCTAAAGCAAGTCGGCAACTTCGCTTTCAGCTCGCGCTACGAAGCTCAATACTGTCTGCAAGCATTATTTTCTTTGTTGCAGTCATCGGGCAGAAAATTGCAAGTATTTGGAAACTCCGGCTTGGAGCAACGGCAATTGCATCCGGACTTATCCTCACAACCGGGGTACTCAAAATCATCAACAACCCGCCTCAACCCCCTCAATTTCCCGAGCGACCTTCGTTGGAGCTTGTCGTTCGCCCGCTAACTTTTTCGTTAATCCTGACGCCATCCGGGATCGCGATCGTCTTGGTGGTTATATTATTTTCCCACTACACCCAGCACGATCCTATGGCAATTCTAGGATTGCTAGCGATTGTTCTGACTCTCGACTTTTGCGCTATGCTCGCCGCGCGCTACATACTCGCGATCGTGCCGCTAGTTCTATTTTCTGTATTGAGCTACACGCTCAGTGTTTTCCAACTTGCTCTCGGAGTTAGCCTGATTTTGCTGGGCATTGAAGTTGAAGTACGCGTACTGCAACCGATCTGGAATAGCTCGCCGTGACGGCGCTAAATTTAAGGGTTTCCTACTGCCTTCATACTCGCTCAAGGCAAGTTCTACGTTCATTATTGCCCGGCACCTATATTTGGAAGCGACCGATATTTGGAAGAAACCGATCGACAAGCCACCTTGCTGATAGCCCAACAGTATTGGAGAATACCGAAATAATCTAAGGTGGCTGGGACTCCATGCTAATATAACCGTGTCGATCGACCAGATGCGATTGAACTAACGATTGCCCTTTAGTGCTGGGACAGTTTTCTGTTAGCTGGATGCCAGCGATCGACTCAAGTCTCACTCATATTTTCAATAAACTTGTTTATTTTGTACGACTTATTTTTCCAGCGTTTGAGGTTAGTGCCAGCCTTTATTACCGCCGGCTTTATTTACGAACGGTGTTTATATCCATTAACTCTATATAGGTGACTGCACCAATTTCAGGCAATAAATCCTCTGGCTCCACAGTACGAGGTTAATACAACCGCCAGGATGGCATGACTGCGCAATCCATCCTTTCTGTAAATGTAAGTGCAAGCCTGTTGACGGCGATCCAGATTCGAAATAGCTACATTTGGCATTCCACCTGAAGCGAAAACCAATGGAACACAATCCTCTACTAACAATCCAGATCGATATTTTAGTTCTACTAGCCATCGCGTGCTTGGCAGCAGTCGCCTTGAATCGCTTCCGCTTTCCTTACACTGCGGGTCTGGTCGTTATCGGCATTGCCCTAGGCTGGCTAGCACGCAACGTCGCGCTGTTTGAAGTGTTTGGCACGTTGTCTTTGTCCCACGATCTAATTTTGTTTGTCTTCGTCCCTCCACTCATCTTTGAGTCGGCATTGAATTTGGATAGTCGCCTGTTGATTAGGAATCTCGTGCCTATTTTGACGTTGGCAGCACCAGGACTCCTAATCGCAACTGCAATTACGGGTACTATCCTCAGTTGGGGGACGCCGCTGACGTTGCTGCAAGCCATGTTATTCGGCAGTTTGATCTCGGCAACAGATCCAGTTGCAGTGATTGCTCTTTTCAAGGAGTTAGGCGCTCCCAAGCGGCTAGCCGTTTTGGTAGAAGGTGAAAGCCTGTTTAACGACGCAACTGCGATCGTCACTTTCAATATCATTTTAGGAATTATCGCCGTTGGGGAACTGAGCGCGACAACGCTCCAGGATGGGGCGATCGATTTTGCGATTTCATTCGTTGGCGGGATCGTCGTTGGCGCAACGTTTTCTTACTTGGCGCGCATTTCCTTCTCGTGGGTTGAGGAGAACCCGCTCGTGCTAGCCACCCTCTCTGCCGTATTAGCATACGGATCCTTTCTCTTGGCAGAAGAAGTGTTCCACGTGTCTGGGGTTATTTCTGTCGTGAGTGCTGGCATCGTATTGGGGTGGTATAAGACAACTTCAATTCAGTCCGAAGTTCGAGAATTCCTAGGAGAGTTTTGGGAGTATGGAGCGTTCCTCGCCAATAGCTTGATCTTCCTGCTCGTAGGTTTGACAGTCTCCAAGTTTGAGCTTTTCTTCCAACTCAGCCAAGCAAACTTCCTTTTTTCCTCTCTGGGGCTAACACTGGTTGCAATCCTAGTTGCTCGGGCGATCGTTGTATTTGGACTGACGAATTTAGTCAATCTCTTCCAGCCGGCACCAATCTCGCTGCCCTATCAAATGATTAGTTTCTGGGGAGGATTGCGAGGTGCTGTTTGTTTGGCTTTAGCTCTGAGTCTTGAAGCAGAGTTCCCCAATCGGGATTTAATCGTTCTGCTTACGCTTGGGGTTGCATTTTTTACAATCATGATTCCGGGAACGACTGTGGGACCTTTGATCCGCTCTTTCAAGCTCGATCGCCCCTCAGAAGTCGATCTCATCCGGCAAGCGATCGCTAGCGTATCTGCTCGGCAAACAGCCTTTGAAGAGACTCGCAAGGCGATCGCCGAATCCGCGTTTGTCAAGGCCGACATCGCAACCCAATTCGAGCAGAGTTACCGGCAGGAGATCGAACAATCCGAGCAATCTTTGCTAGCATTACGTTCCCAACTTCCCTCTGAATCCGGCCCTGAAATCACTTGGCTAGAAGCTTTAAATCTCGAACAAACTGTTTATCGAAATTTGCGCGATCTCGGTATCATCTCCCCTGCAGTATTTGACTACTTCCTCTTGAGAATCAACCTCAAACGAGACTCGGTTTTGGTGGGGACAACCCCTCCTATCGCTCCACTAATAACGCCCCTCGAGCGGCGTTGGCAACAGCTATGGTTCGCAATTGGCAAGAGGTTAGCCGCCGATAGCAGTTGGGTTGCGAAACTAAACTCGCGGCTCATTTTGGATGAATACGAATACTGGGTGATGCGAGGCTATGCCGCCAAGGAAGTTAGCAGTCGGTTCTCGGAATTCGTGGTGTCCATCGGCATTGAAGGTTCGAATATGGCAAATTGCCTGGAAACCTATGCAGACACTCGTAAGACAGCCCTGAAAGCAGCCGAGTCAATCGCCAGGGAACATCCCGAGCTCGTCGCTAACTATCAGTTGCAACTCGCATCACGAGTGGCTTCTTTAGCGGAACGGGGAGCGATTGAGGCATTTGCTAAACAGGGTGCCATTAGTCAGGCAATAGCGGAACAACTTCTAGAGCAGCCCAGCTAGTCTTATTTGAAGCTCAGATATCCGAGGTTTACCCACGCTCAATGCACTCTCAATGCAGTACTTGGTGGAGGTTGGAGGGATTTACTTTATCCTCGAACTGGATCGGTTCTATCTCCACGCAATCCATCTTCAGTACTTGAGGAGGAGCATCAAACCTCGCTCCGATCTCCTTCTATTCTCATCAAGTAGTCCTAACCGATTCGAACGGAGATCCGTCCTTTCAGCTACTCTCTACCCGTGGGAACTAAAGAGTTTGATACTAACTCTTGGAAGTGCAGCGAATAATGGTAGCTCTGGATCCTTTGCTGCTAGGCTTTGTTTATCTTCTCTGTCGTAGGTATGGTGCGACTTGGCAACACAAATGAGTCAAAACGTCAGCGTTGTCTCCGCGCTCGATTCCTAGCCACTTAGGTTGTAATGAAGATTCTTCCAGAATCAAATTCTGCCATTCGAAGTCTTGAGATACTCCATCAACTGCATTCTTCATCACTACTTCTTAAATGGCTGACCCCAACGCTGCCAGTTTTCTTTGTTGAAAGGCGATCGCCACTTGCGAATCAGAGCACTCTCCAGTCGCCGTCGGGCTCTTACATCGCTCGGCACGTTCCAGTAGAACGCGATCGCGATCGCCACCTCTAACTCGTACTGGCGGTGCAACTCGATGTAGCACGCAATATAATTTTTGCAGTCGTGTACGTGTTTCCAGCGCTGATTGGAATGCTGGGTTTCGCCCACATACAAGAGCAACGACGGCTCAGCGCGATCGATTGCGAAGTAGAGGCAAGGATGGCCGCCGCGATCGCCCGGTAGCCGATAAAACAGCGACGGGTACAAGTACAGCGCAAATGGGTCGATCGCCTCGGGATCGACACTGACTGCAGCGACGCTCGCGCAGGTTATTTGTCGGACGGGCACCTCGCAGCGGGCCCGACGCTGGTGGTTGACGATCCGCTGCTTCCACTGGAGCAGGAACGCCGCGCTCATTTGCGGTAAGGACTCTAACCGGTAGGGCGTCGAGGGCTCAGCAGCAAACAGACCGAGTTGGTGTGGAGCGCTTGGAGGTAATGGCTCGGGCGATCGCGTCACGGTAATTTCTCGCACTATACCGACATTATCGCATGCCCAACACGGATAGATAGCGCTACCGAGCAAACATGAAGACGCAATCGCACTACAGATAGCGTTTACGCTCTATTCCCACTCGATCGTGCCCGGCGGCTTCGAGGTAATGTCGTACACCACGCGATTGACGCCGCGGACTTCGTTGACAATGCGATTGGAAATTGCCTCGAGTAGGTCGTAGGGCACCCGCGACCAATCGGCCGTCATGCCGTCCTCACTAGAAATTAAGCGCAACACGATCGGATAGGCATAGGTGCGACGATCGCCCATCACACCGACCGTTCGCACCGGCAATAAGACAGCAAATGCCTGCCAGAAATCGTCGTAGCTACCCCGGCGGCGGATTTCTTCCCGGACGATATGGTCGGCTTCGCGCAAGATTGCCAGGCGCTCTTGGGTAACTTCGCCGATAATGCGAATGGCTAAGCCCGGACCGGGGAATGGATGCCGGCGGACGATGTCTTCGGGCAAGCCGAGCAGGCGCGCAACGTTGCGAACCTCGTCCTTGAACAGCTTGCGGAGCGGCTCGACGAGCTTAAAGCGCAAGTTTTCAGGGAGTCCGCCGACATTGTGGTGGCTCTTGATTTTGACTGCAACGCGTTCGCCGGTTTTGGGGTCGACGTTCGTGTTCGCCGATTCGATCACGTCGGGATAGAGCGTGCCCTGAGCCAGGTAGTCGAACGGTCCGAGGCGCTGGGACTCGGTTTCAAAGACATTGATAAATTCGTGGCCAATGCGACGGCGTTTTTCTTCGGGATCGGTCACGCCATCAATTTGCGCGAAGAAGCGATCCACCGCATCCACGTACTCGACGTTGATATGGAACCGATCGCGGAAGATCTCGAGCAAGCGCTCTGGCTCGAGTTTGCGCATGAAGCCTTGGTCGATGAACATGCAGGTCAGGCGATCGCCAATGGCCTCGTGCAATAGAAACGCCAGCGTCGAGGAATCGACGCCGCCGGAGAGCGCCAACAGCACGCGCTTGTCGCCGACCTGAGCGCGGACTTCGCGGATAGCGTCGTTGATAAATGCTTCGGCAGTCCAAGTCGGCTCGCACTGGCAGATTTTATAAACGAAGTTGCGAATCAGCGCCGCGCCGCCGATAGAATGCACGACCTCGGGATGGAACTGCACGCCGTAGAATCGTCGCCGGGTATTGGCGATCGCGGCGCAGGGCGTGTTTTCCGTGTGCGCCAATACCTCAAAGCCTTCGGGAAGTTGCACGCAGGAGTCACCGTGGCTCATCCACATCGTCGCCCCATCCACGACGCCGTCGAAGAGATCGCCCGCGCAATTGAGGAATAACGACGCCTTGCCGTATTCAGCGCGCGTCGCTCGCTCGACCGTCCCGCCGAGCTGTTGCACCATCACCTGCATTCCGTAGCAAATACCGATAATCGGAATGCCGAGCTGCCAGATTTCTGGATCGGTGTGGGGAGCGCCTTCGTCATAAACGGAGTTGGGTCCGCCGGACAGGATGATGCCGCGCGGGGCCAGCTGGCGCAACTGCTCGGCCGTGGTGCGATAGGACAGCACCTCGGAGTAGACTTGCGTTTCGCGAATGCGGCGTGCAATCAGCTCGGAGTATTGCGAGCCGAAATCGAGAATAACGATCGTCTGGCGATCGAGCATCGGGGTGACTACCGAGGTGGCAGCGGCGGACGCAACAGGAGCAGGCGAGGTTGGAGTCATCACGGCGCGGAAAATGAGGGGTCCGATCCGAGGTTGTCAGGAGCGATTCGAGCGTTCCGTTGGAATTAAGATGCCAACACGACCCTTGGCGAAGTTGTGCCGCGCGTTCGTGACGAAAAATTTTAATAACCCTAGATCGTCGATAGCATCCCTAACATCCATCAAGAGAGGTGTTCGCGGATCCTAGCACGAGCGATCGAGCAGGCGATCGCCAATCGCACTGCGGACGACAATCTGCCGCGCGCGATCGAACAAGACCGATCCGATCTCGACCTCGCATTCGGCGTGGCAGCGAATGTAGTCGCGGCTGCGGCGATCGATTGCCTCGGCAATTGCGCGATAAACCGGGATAGCGGCATCGCGCGATCGCAATAGCTGCAAGGCAGCTTCGGCCGTCGGACAAGCAAAGAGCCCCCGGATTGTCTCTGCGGGCAACCCGCAACACGCAGCGTGGGCGGTGAGGATTTCCAAACGACCGTCGGCAAGGTGGTGATGGGTGTGAAAGATGCCACCGGCGAGTTTAAGTAACTTGCCGTGATAGCCGAACAGCAAGATCGACTGCACGCCGGCCGCGCCGGCCGCCGCCAGGAGCGGACCCAGCCAATTCGCTGTTTTGACCAGGCGTTCGCGGGCGATGCCTTGCTGTCGGGCAAGATCGAGTCCGTTTTCGCCGATACAGAACACCAAACAGTTGAATTGGCGGGCTTTGACCGTTAGATCCTCGCGAAAATCATCGAGTTGGGCAGGCGCGCTCAGGGGGTGGGCGATCGCACTCGTTCCCAATAATGACAGTCCTTCGACCACGCCAAACGCTGCATTGGACGTGCGCGCGGCGAGGCGTCGGCCCTCGGGCAGGATAAGGGTCGCGACGATCGCCTCATCGGCCCGTAGAAAGCGCTCGAGGTTTGCCTGCAATAACCGCCGCGCATAGCGGTAGATCGCCGGTCGGTCGCCCTGACGGCCGATACCTTCGCCGGCGCGAATGGCGATTGCCTCGGGTTGTCCCGGATCGCCCCAGGCAACCAGCGCCCAAACCGGCGTGTGGCGAGTAAGGTCGAGGTTGTCGCCTGGGTCGCTGCGGGCGATCGCCAGCACCCGCCCGTCGTCGAGCCGCGCGATTTGTTCGATGGGGATCGCTGCCGTTTGCGGCGGTTCGAGCAAATCCAGTGCGACCGTCGCCAGGCGATCGCTCGGTTCGCCCTGTAAGTGGCGCAGGGCAGCGACAGCTGCCGCGCAGACAAACACCGGCAGCGTATATCCCGAGCGCGGGGGGGGTGATGCGGGAACTGACGAATTCATAGGCAGTTTGCAGTTGGGTTGAGGAGACGCTGCGATCGTGGGAGCCGATCTGAGGAACGACGCGATAGAACTGGCTCGATCCTAAAAGGGCACCGCGCTCGTGCTTGGGGAATTTACGGGGATGGGCTTGGGGAAAGGCTGGGGAAGCAACCACCCGAGCGCCAGCCAGAATATGTCTCGAATCGCTGCGAGATCGGATAATCGCGTTGCCCCACCAGGGGAGCATCCTTATAATTTGGAAGCTGTGAAAATCGCGGCTGGCAACCCCCGCATTTGAAGACCGATGGCGCACCTTCCCGAGACGACCGCCGAACTTGCTGATGTCCTGGCGACGCCCGTTTCCTTTGACTTCGACCTGCCCGACCCGGCAGACCCGACCCTCGACCACAGCGAGTTTCAGCGTCGCTTGGATAATGCCTGGCAGCAGTGCGATCGTATCGATCTCCGCACCGATATTTGGCGCGGGCGCATCCTGCGCACCGTCCGCGATCGCGAGAAGTTGGGCGGCGACGCGCGCGGCGCGGGATTTTCCGAGTGGCTCAAGCGCCGCGAGATTACCAAAAGTCGTGCCTATTCGCTGATTCAACTGGCGAATAGTGCCGATACGCTGTTGAGCGCGGGCGACTTACCGGCCGAGGCGATCGGAAATTTCAGCAAGCGCGCGTTTGTCGAAACGGCTAAGGCTGCCCCAGAAGTCCAGCGCCTCATCAGCAAAGCGGCTCGGGATCGGGGCGCGCGCATCACCCGCCGCGAAGTCAAGCAACTCTCCGACGAGTGGACGGCCATGAGCTCGGATCTGCTGCCACCGCAGGTCAAGCAGAAGGCTGGCGAAGGAACGCTGCCGGCTCGCCACCTGGCACCGCTCGTGAAAGAAATGGAGAAGTTGCCCCCCGCTCACGTACGGGAAATCCAGCGCGAAATCCAAGAGCATCCCAACACCGATACGGCCAAACACCTGGCGAGCGAGGCCCGCACGCTGTCGCGCTATCTAGATGCTGCAGCCCGCGTGCAGGCAATCCGCAATTGCAAGGTCGACATGGAACTGGCGCTCGATGAGGCCTTGCAATTGGGCTGCTTGAACCTGACCTCCGATCTCGTCAAGCAAGCCGCACAGCTCGAGCAGGCAACCGCTCGTCTCTTCGCGCTGTGGAAGCGCCTTGGCAACCTCAGCGATCGGCTCTATGTAGACACGGGTGCGAGCAACCCACACCTACGCGCGCTTCTTGGTTGCCTGGACGTCCTAACCAACGACACGATTGAAGTCCCACTGGACGACAGCGGCGATCGCCTCGTCCGCCTGCGTGTTCTTCCCGACGCCTGAGCCGCGATGCGATCGTGGCAGAACTGCTCGCAATGGCTCGGGCGATGGCGATCGGCAATGATCCCAAATTGGGCAAACGCATAGCAGTAGAAGGGGATAGAGGAACTAGCCATCTGCCTCGGCTGCCCAGGGGAACATGCCGGAGAATCTGGCGATGTTGCGGGCACATCGCGATGGGATCCGCTGTTTAAGGACAAGATTGCCAGAAGGGAGCAAAAAAGCGACTAAGGGTTGGTTGGGGAAACGACGAACTGCTGAGTATCCGGGCTCAGCGGGTTTGCGTTTGCCCTGGCAACCCTGACGGAAGGAGCGGCCGGCAGTTCTTCACAATTGCTGCTACACTAGCTGCCGGAAGTGGCAGAGGCTCTGTCGCCGAGAAAGTGGGGGGTAACCCGCTTTTTTTATGGCCCGCTTGCAATGACTCATCCTTCAATCGCACCCATTCAGGAGCTGGCAGCCCCCCTGGCAGCCGAACTCGGACTCGAGATCGTCAACCTCGTCTTCCAGACCAATTACAGCCCACCGGTTCTGCGCGTCGATGTTCGCAACCTCGGCACCGACACCGGGCTCGACGACTGCGAGCGCATGAGCCGCGCTCTTGAAGACCGTCTCGACACCAGCGGGCTGATCCCTGACGCCTACGTCTTGGAAGTCTCTAGCCCCGGCTTGTCGTCGGAACTCGCGTGCGATCGTGACTTCATCAGCTTTAAAGGCTTCCCCGTCCGCATCAGCACCCACGAGCCCTATAAGGGCAAAACCCAGTGGCGCGGCCGCCTACAAAAACGCGACGAAACTGCTGTTTACATCAACCAAAAAGGTCGCGTTACGGCTATCCCCCGCGACGCGATCGCTAGTGTCGAACTCGACGAAGAATCCTAATCGCGATCGACCCGCCCCAGACAGCTGCCCCATTCCGAATTCGTTTCGAGGAGAAGAAACTGATGACGCTCTTACCGCTGCCCGGATTGGGCGGGATGATCGAAGAGATTAGCGAACGCCATAAGCTGCCCCAATCGTCCGTCCAGGAAGCTCTCAGCGAAGCGCTTTTAAAAGGTTACGAACGCTATCGCCGTTCTCAAGATCTCGACGCGCAGTACACCGAAGATTACTTCGAGAATTTTGATGTCGAACTCGATACGGATGAGGAGGGGTTCCGCGTCCTCTCCACCAAAGAAATTGTAGAAGACGTCGAAAACGCGGATCATCAAATCAGTTTGCGTGAAGTTCGAGAAGTTGCTAGCGAAGCCCAACTCGGCGATCATGTTGTCCTCGATGTTACTCCTGAAAAGAGCGACTTCGGGCGTATGGCCGCTATTCAGACCAAGCAAGTTTTGCTCCAAAAACTCCGCGATCAACAGCGAAAACTCATCCAAGAAGAATTCCAAGACTTAGAAGAAACTGTTCTCAACGCTCGTGTATTGCGCTTCGAGCGTCAGTCCGCGATCATGGCCGTGAGTAGCGGTTATAGCGGTCAAAGTCGCTTAGAAGAAGTCGAGGCCGAGTTACCGCGGCGCGAACAGTTGCCGAACGACAGCTATCGCCCCAATGCAACCTTCCGCGTGTTTTTGAAAAAGGTTCGAGAAGGTCCGCATCGCGGACCTCAACTTCTGGTGTCCCGAGCAGCTGCCGGCCTCGTCGTTTACTTATTCGAAACAGAAGTTCCCGAAATCGAAGACGAGGTCGTGCGGATTGTCGCGGTTGCCCGCGAGGCCAACCCTCCCTCCCGGCACGTCGGCGCGCGCACCAAAATTGCAGTCGATACGCTCGAACGCGATGTCGATCCGGTTGGCGCTTGTATTGGAGCGCGCGGCTCGCGCATTCAAGCAGTCGTTAACGAACTGCGCGGCGAGAAAATCGACGTCATTCGCTGGTCGCCCGACCCCGCCACTTACATTGCCAATGCGCTCAGCCCCGCTCGAGTGTCCGAGGTTCTGCTCGCCGATTCGGAGGAGCGTCAGGCAATCGTACTAGTTCCCGAAAATCAGCTTAGTTTGGCGATCGGAAAGGAAGGGCAAAATGTCCGTCTGGCTGCACACCTAACGGGTTGGCGCATCGACATCAAAGATGAAGCAATATACGAGCCCGAGCCCGAACCGGTTGCCCCCATTGCAACCGACAGCGAATTCTCGGAGTTCTCCCACAGCAACGACAATGATTCTGATCCCCTGCCCGACGCCATCGCCGAGCTGGACGACGAGTCGGATATCGAGGAAATCCCTGTCGACCTCACATCCGACGACGAAGAGGTACCGGTCGCGTTCTCAGCCGATCCTCAACCGATCGCCCCAGCTCTGGAGGAAGAGTAGCTTGGCATCTTTAAGCCGGGGGAAGCACACGGGGACTAACCAGCTGAGCACCCTCCCCACTACGTTCATTTTCACCACAGATCCGTACAACATGCCGCCCAATTATCGCCGCTGCGTTAGCTGCCGTCGGAGCGGACCCAAAGCGTCTTTCTGGCGAGTAGTGCGGGTCTTTCCGTCGCAAACGGTACAATTAGACGAAGGGATTGGGCGCTCAGCGTACATTTGCCCGCAGGCAGCTTGTCTGCGAATCTCACGTCGAAAAAACCGTCTCGGGCGCGCGCTCAAAACTGCGGTTCCCGAGACAATCTACGAGCAGCTTAGCGAGCGCTTAGTAGCCCGGGCGGCCGAGCGCTAACTCCATCAGGGCTCTCCCTCGAGAGCTAGGGGTTTTAGCCAGAGCTATTGGGGTTACCCACTGTTATCGCTAGGATAACTTGAGGCGAAGACCGCCATAAGTGCCCTGCGGATTTACTGGACTATCGGGAACGCGTGGCTGGAAGTTACCGTATCTGACGCCTCACTCTCGATTTCAGCTGCTAGCTCTTCCCTGCCATTCCAACTCGAGTTCGCCGAGCGAGTTATCTGGGCGAGCGCTTGATTTGACAGGGCTACGCAGTCCCTCCGGCACTTAAACCGAAGCGCAAACGGGTAAACACCACGCAACCACCATCGACCCCATCACGCATCCAATCATCGAACGCATACACGGGCAAGACCACGGGACACAGTGCATGAGCAAAATCAGGATCTACGAGCTATCCAAGGAACTGGATCTGGATAACAGAGACATTCTCGGGATTTGCGAGGATCTCGGCATCAACGTTAAAAGCCACAGCAGTACGATTACTGACGACGATGCCGAGCGCATTCGCGTGCGCGCGCGGAACGGCGGCAAAGGAGCAGCTAGCAGCGGTGGCAACTCAGCGAGCGGCAATGGCAGTAGTAGTGGTGGCGGTGCCAAGCCACAGTTGCGCTCTAGCGGCAGCAAAAAAGTACAGCCACCCGTGAAAAAGCCGCGCCAGCAACAAATCCTTGCTTTGCGCAAGGGAGTACGTCCTGCCCCTCCGCTTCCGACCAATGCAGATGGCGATGCACCACAGCTCGTAGCGCCACCGCGCCCGCCCGCCCTCAATAAGCCACAACCCTCGTCAGCAGTAGCCCCATCCGAGACTTCTGCAGCGTCGCCTCCTCAGTCAAAGCCGCAGCTAATCGGTCCGCCCGGACAGAACGCACCAACGGTGCCAGTTCTGAAACCACTCCAGCCGTCGCCACCACCGGTATCAGCTGATGCGCCTTCGTCGTTGGAGACTCCACCAACGCGCGAACCAATACGAAAACCCAGGTTGCTCGGCCCTCCGGGCAAACCGGTTATCCCGTCCAAACCCCGGCCGGAACGACCGCCAGCCCCGCGCAAGCCTGGCGCTGGCGAACCAACGCCACCACCGAGCCGTCACGGTAGCAGCGAGTCTGAGTCATCGGTGAGTGTCGTACAGTCGCCGCTTCGCCCGCGCCGCGCCCTGAAACCCAAGCCCTCTCGGGACGAGTACGCAGAAACCAAGCCACAGCAAGCGCAGGCAACGGACGACACGGACAGTTCAGATGATGTAGATGACAGCGTGGAGGTGTTGCTAGAGAAGCCAAAGCGCCAAACGCCCAAGCTCAAGCGACCCGAAACACGAACCAGCAGTCCGCGCCGCGACTGGGACGAGGAAGAGAAGGAGCAAGCTGCCGCCAAGAGCGGCACCAAGGCAAAGCGACGTCCAAAACCGGTCGACGAAGATGAGGACGTCGAACTGGATGGGCTCGACGCCGACAAGGATGTTTCCGTTACAAATGCACTTTCTCTTGAACGACCCCCGAAACCGGCAGCATTAGTCCGAAACAAACCCGCGCCCAAGCCTCAGAGCAAGCCGAAGAAACCGATCTCGCGGGCTGCTCGTGCTAGTAGCGATCAGGGAGGTGCTGGTGGCGGGAGCGCATCGCGTCGGCGCGATCGGCGCGAGGCACCGCAACGTCCTGAACTGATTGTCTTAACTGAGGGGCTGACCGTCCGCGACCTCGCAGAGATGTTAGCTGTGCCCGAGACGGAAATCGTCAAAAGTCTGTTCTTCAAAGGCATCGCGATCAACGTCACGCAGACGCTTGACCTACCCACAGCACAAACCATCGCCGAAGAAATGGGCGTCATGGTTGACGTGCCAGAGGAGCAAGCTGAGGCGACGAAGACCACGGAAATGCTCGATGACACCGATCTAGAGCACCTCACGCTGCGTCCGCCGGTCGTGACGATTATGGGTCACGTGGATCACGGCAAAACCAGCCTGCTCGACTCCATTCGCAAAACACGGGTGGCTCAAGGTGAAGCCGGGGGAATTACCCAGCATATTGGCGCCTACCACGTCGATGTCGATCGCGGTGGCGAGCAAAAGCAAGTGGTTTTCCTAGATACACCGGGCCACGAAGCGTTCACCTCTATGCGCGCGCGCGGCGCGCGCGTTACGGACGTAGCAATTCTTGTTGTGGCAGCCGATGACGGCGTTCAGCCTCAGACCCGAGAAGCCGTGAGCCACGCCCGCGCGGCAGAAGTACCTTTGATCGTAGCAATCAACAAGATTGACAAAGAAGGGTCCGAGCCCGATCGCGTCAAGCAAGAGCTAGCCGAACTGGGGCTGCTGCCCGAGGAATGGGGCGGCGAGACGGTGATGGTCCCGGTGAGCGCCTTGCGCGGCGATGGGCTCGATACGTTACTCGAGATGATTTTGTTGGTAACGGAGGTCGAGGAACTGTCGGCAAACCCCAATCGCCTGGCCCGCGGCACAGTTATCGAGGCAAACCTGGATCGTGCCCGAGGTCCGGTGGCAACGCTCTTGGTTCAGAACGGCACGCTGCGCGTTGGTGATGCCTTCGTCGCCGGTCCTGTGTTCGGTAAAATCCGCGCCATGATCGACGATCGGGGCGATCGCGTCGAGTCTGCGCCGCCCTCGTTCCCGGTGGAGGTGTTGGGACTAACCGACGTGCCGGCTGCTGGGGATGAGTTTGAGGTCTTTGCCAACGAAAAAGAAGCCCGTGCCCTGGCCGAGCGCTGCCTGCAGGAGCAGCGCCAGACGCGCCTGCAGCGAGCCTCGCGCTCGCGGCGGGTTTCGCTCAGCGGGCTCTCAGCCCAGGCACAAGAGGGCGAGCTAAAAGAACTGAACTTGATCGTGAAAGCTGACGTGCAAGGATCTGTCGAGGCGATCGAGGGCTCGCTGGAGCAACTCCCGCAAAATGAAGTGCAAGTGCGCGTGCTGATGGCTGCCCCCGGCGAAGTAACTGAAACCGACGTCGATCTGGCGGCTGCTAGCGGTGCGGTTATCTTGGGATTCAACACGACGCTCGCAAGCGGTGCCAAGGCAGCTGCCGATCGCGAAGGCGTGGACGTGCGCGAGTACGACGTGATCTATCGCCTCTTGGACGACGTTCAAGGAGCGATGGAAGGTCTCTTGGAGCCGGAGGAAGTCGAGCAGCCACTGGGCGAAGCGGAGGTGCGGGCCATGTTCCCGGTCGGACGCGGCACTGTGGCGGGTTGCTACGTACTCTCGGGCAAGATCGTCCGCAACCGCTTCATGCGCGTGCGCCGCGGCAGCGAGGTGGTTTACCAGGGGAATATCGACTCGCTCAAGCGCGTCAAGGAAGACGCCCGTGAGGTCAATGCCGGGTACGAGTGCGGGATCAACTCGACGAAGTTCAACGATTGGAAGGAAGGCGACATCATCGAGGCATACGAGATGGTGATGAAGCGCCGTACCCTCACGCCAGCGGCGGCTACTAGCAGCCGACGTTAGGACGCACTCCAACCGCGACGGCAACTACTTACTGCCCGACTTACTCGCAACCTACTGACTGACGCTGTGCTGGGAGGCTGCATGCGCGCTCGTGCTTCGGATTCGTTTCGGTTGGACCCGTATCTCTGGATTCACTTTGCGGGTCTGGGAGCATTGCCAGCGTGTTTGCTGGCAGTATGGTTGGGTTTAGCGGCTGAAGGTGCGGTCTGGCCGGTAGCCCTGGATGTGCTCCTGGTCGGGGTATTTGGGTGCGTGCCGATCGCTTGGATGCAGTGGCAGCAACCTTTTGATATCTTTAGCCTTCTGCTGTTCTCAATCCAGCCCCAGCGCCTGACCGAGCAACAACGTCGTATCCTCCGTGCGTTCGGTCTGCCTAAGCAACGGATCTGGTGCGCGATCGCGGCAGTAGTGATGCCTGTTGTTCTGTGGCAGATCGCGCGATACGCACCGGCAGCTGCAGTGACTACACCGATACACTCGCATTGGCTTGGCGTCGTGGCAGCCGCCGTTGCTTTTTTTGCGGCGAACCTGTTTCTGCAGGTGCCGCTGAGCGTGGCAGGCGTGCTACTGACCGGCGAGTCGACAGTTGCCGGACTCGAACCGTATCCAGTGGCAGCAATTCGCAAGGACTTTTTCGTACCCGGAATTCGCGTCGCGAGTATTGTGCCGAGCGTCGCTCCTGCGCCGCGTGTCGAGGATATCGCCTCCCTGACCGCTGATGAACCCGGAGACGATGATGTGAGCGATCGCGTGCAAACAGATGTTGGGGATGCCAGCAACGAGCCGGTTGCCGAGCCCGCTACAGAAGAACGGTTCGACGATGCCGATCGCGCCGACGGGGTCGAGTCGACAGACGAACCCCCTGCAGCAAAATCTATTACTGATGAGACGATTTTTGAAGCAACTAAAGAACTATTCGACTACAGCGATCGTGGCGACGGCGGCGAGCCAACAGTTGAAGCCGGCGAGGTCGCCGTCGTTGCGTCAACCGAGCCGGGCAATCCTTCATTTGACGCGGAGGGAACTGATACTCAGGAAAGCTCATCTGCAGAATCGGTAGAGCAAACGAACGACTCTCAGGCAGACGCAGGCACTGCCGCTTCGGATAGCGACGAGTCAACTGAGTCCGAGACTGAGTCCGAGTCCAAGACTGAGTCCGAAATCTCGATCGACACGGCTGGCGAACCTGAAGGTCGCGAAATCGATGCAGTCGAGCCGCAGATTGACGATCGCAACTCGCAAGCCTGACGGCGTGTCGCACAATAGTCCTAGCAAACGCATTCCAACAACAGAACGGTGGAAATCACTTTTCTCGGAACGAGCTCGGGCGTCCCAACGCGATCGCGCAATGTCTCAAGCGTGGCTCTGCGCCTTCCGCAGCGCGGCGAAGTATGGTTGTTTGACTGTGGTGAAGGCACCCAGCACCAACTGTTGCGGAGCGATCTGAAAAGCTCTCAGATTCAGCGCATTTTTATCACCCACATGCACGGGGACCACATCTTCGGACTGATGGGGTTGCTAGCAAGCATCGGTCTGGCTGGCACCGGTGCCCCGATCGCTTTGTGCGGACCCCAAGGTCTAGATAGCTACCTGCGCGCCTGCGCGAGGTACTCGCACACCAACCTCGGACGGCGAATCGACGTCACCGAATCGCAACCGGGCGTGGTGTTCGAAGATAGCGAATATCTCGTCAGCTGCTTGCCCTTGAAACATCGCATTCCTGCCTTCGGCTATCGCATCGTCGAAAAGGACCGCCCCGGACGGTTCATGGTCGAGAAGGCGGCCGCACAGGGCATTCTTCCGGGGCCGATCTACGGCAGACTCAAACGCGGCGAGACGATCGTTTTGCCTGATGGTCGGCGTATACGCGGCAACGAGTTGTGCGAACCCGACGAAATCGGTCGAAAAGTTGTTTATTGCACCGACACGGTCTTCTGTGAGGCAGCGATCGATCTCGCACGGGATGCCGACGTCTTGATTCACGAAGCAACCTTTGCCCATCAGGACGCACAGATGGCATTCGAGCGCCTGCACTCGACATCCACCATGGCGGCGCAAGTCGCTCTAGCAGCTGGTGTGCAACAGTTGATCCTGACCCACTTCAGCCCGCGCTATGCGCCCGGAAATGCACTGCAACTTGACGATTTGCTTGACGAAGCGCGTGCGATCTTTCCAAAGACCTGCCTCGCTCGCGATTTTATGACCTACGAGGTTCCGCGCCGCCGCACAAAAACCGCCGCATCTGTCACCTAAGTGCCAGCGCCAGCTGCTAAACACCCAATCGATAAGTGCAAATCGATGTGTGGTGTTTTAGTGCAGGCGCAGGCGGATTCGGTTGAAACTTACTCTTCCTCTTCCCAAGCTTCCACCAGGACAAGTTCGCGGATAGGATCTTGCATCGCGAAGCCAAAATCCTCAAGCTCTTGCTTCCAAAACGCCCAGCTCTCGCCGTAGAGGAACGCAATTTTCCAGATACCATCGCTCGGTTGCAAAACGCCGGATTTCACAAGCGAATGAACCTTATTTTGCAGCTTCACCATTGGGTGAGCAACAGTTCGATCGATCATATTTGATTATCTCGTGCAAAACTTTCTACAGAGATGCTTCGATGCGGAGAATGTTTCATAGTGCTTCGCTCGCGCATCTCGTAAGCAACTTTAGCAGTTGTAGCGCATTGCGACGTACTTCGGCAAGACGGCGATCGCGATTTGCAATGCGGAAATCCATACCAATGTGTCGAGATCCACAGAAATCGATACTCTAAACGGTCCAATTGCGCTAACTCGTCACGGGTGGCGCAATCTCGGTCGGCAGGAGGTCTATTGGGCACTTTACCTGCGTGGAGGAGTTGCTGAAAACAGCTGATTTCCCTTCACATATGGCAACGGACTGGGTGAGTTAAGGCGATTGATGCAGTTAGAGATCGCTCCATCCGAACTAAGGGCAATCGATGGCAGGCGACTTCGTAACATCCTGTCGCAACTGTCAGACCGTTGGCAGCCATACCGTACTCTTGCAAAGGCATAACGCTTGCAGACATGCTTGCCGAGCATCGAGATTGATGCGCGCGTTTGTAGCCATCGGGCTGCTGTCAATTGTGCTCCGACGGTTTAGAGATGCACGTCCTCGCCATAACTTTCGCCGAAGCAAATGTGCTCCAGGGGAAACCGACCGCCAAATTCCTTAAACGGCTCGTCCGCATAGCCCAACGCTAACAAGCAACACACGTCAACATCTTCGGGAATGTTGAACGCTGCTTTGACTCGGGTACCGGAAAACCCTTCCATCGGACAGCTATCGATGCCGAACAGCTTGGCTGAAAACATGATCTGCGAGACAGCTAGCATAACGTGGCGGTTGATCCAGGCTTCGACGCTGTCGAAGCTGGGAGCTGTCTTAAAAACTTGGGGAACGGATTCGCGCATGAAGTCGGCATAGCGATCGTCGATTGCACCGGTTTCTCGACCGAGAGCGATAACGGCTTCGATATTTTCCGATGCGGTTGCGCGGCGATCGCCACAGCAAATTAACACAACTGGGGCTTCTCCGACTTGGCGCTGGTCAAAGGCACAGGACTGGAGTTTTTTGCGGTTGGCGCGATTCTTGACGGCAATGAAGCGCCAGGGCTGCAAGTTAAAACCGGATGGCGCGAAGGTTCCCAAACGCAGGATTTCCCGAAGCGTTTCGGTGGGGATGGGGTCGCTCGTAAAGGCACGTGCGGACCGGCGCTGCTCGATTGCGTCGATCGAACCGAAGCTCGGGTAAATTTCAGCCATATTGCTCGGCTCCTCCCCATGAAATTTTGTGAGGTTGAATTGACATTTCCTGCAAGACAACCTCTTTAGACACTCTAGATGGCAATCGATCGCTCGTAAAGTAACTTCGTTCGGCATCGATCCGGATGACATCGGCCGCGGTACCACGTGGCGAGTGCAAGAAAGTCCGGCCTCGGTGTCGACAGTTTGCGGACAATAGCGACCATCTTCCCAACGCGATCGCTCGCAGGGAAAACCTTTCCATCGTTTGCCTATTGTCCGGTGTGGGGCTATCGGCAGAAGTGCAGCACGATTGTGAGAGCGCGACCTTGGCATAATGAAGGTTGAATTACGACATGGGTGCACAACTGTATCGGTACTGGTTGCCTCGGTCGGTCCCCAACGTTAGTCAGCACGACTGAAAGCTCACTTCAATGCAAAATCCTTCTCTCCGTCAGGAGTCCCGTTACGAACCGGCAGCCGTGATTCCCGTTCAGCGCGACGAGTCCTTGTTGGACTGGCTGCGGAGCAACAATCGCCTCATCGCCCGCGAGTCCGTCGAAGAAAGCGGTTTCGAAACCGAGGATGAGGAAATTTCCGATCTGATGGACGGCGACGATCGCGAATACACCAATGCCAGCGAGGAACAAGATATGGACAATTAGGTCTGGCGAACCGAACAGCTGCAACGCGCGCGAGCTCGTTGGGCAACGGTTAGCGAGCGTCCCGCAGCATTTGCCAACGGGCTTTAATTCGCAAGCGAGGATCTGTGGAAACGAAACTGTCCCATCCCAGCGCAATTTGCAATCCGTCGGGCAAGGGATTGCTCGTTGTTCTAGCGATCGCCCTCGTTTCCTTCGCTACAGCGTTCGATACGCTGACCGACCAATGGGGCGACCCAGCAACGACGATGCTCCTGCCGCTGCTCGTTTGTGCGGCACTCAGTGCGATCGCAGGAGTGTGGGGTGTGCCTTGGCTGCGCAAGCTCAAAACCGGTCAGGTAGTCCGCGATGACGGTCCGCAAGCCCATCTCAAAAAGGCTGGGACCCCGACGATGGGCGGTCTATTATTCGTGCCCGTCTCGGCGATAGTGGCAGCACTTTGGTCGGGGCTTGCAGCGGATGCGATGGCCGTCGCAGCACTGACGCTAGCGTTCGGAGGGCTTGGCTGGTGGGACGACTGGCTGATTCTCAGGAAAAAGTCCACCAAAGGCGTCTCTCCGCGCCTGAAGTTGGGATTGCAAATCGCGGTGGCAACGCTATTCTGCGCGTGGCTGTTCCTTTCGCACCCAGATGCAACTCTGACGGCTCTGAACCTGCCGTTTGGGATCTCATTTGACCTGAGCTGGCTGTTCTGGCCGCTGGTACTGTTCGTCTTCGCAGCTGAAAGCAATGCGACCAATCTAACCGATGGTATAGACGGGTTGGCCGCGGGCACCTGCGCCATCGCCTTACTGGGTTTGGGTGCGATCGCGGCTCCCGTATCTGCAGATCTCACTACGTTTTGCGCGTGCTTGAGCGGCGGGTGCTTGGGCTTCGTCATCCACAATCGCAACCCGGCAAAAGTGTTTATGGGCGACACTGGTTCTCTGGCCTTGGGCGGCGCGCTGGCTGCTGTGGGCATCCTCGCTCAAAATTTGTGGGGGTTGTTTTTGCTGAGCGGGATTTTCTTCATCGAGTCGCTATCGGTCATCGCGCAGGTTTGGTACTTCAAAGCGACGAAGGGACCAGACGGCGTCGGCAAGCGCTTGCTCAAAATGGCTCCGCTGCACCACCATCTCGAGCTCAGCGGTTGGACGGAAACGCAAATTGTTGGTGCGTTCTACGCGATTGCCTTGGGATTGACGTTGGCAACTGTTGCGATCGCGCGCATTACCTGAAGTATTGATATTGGGGTGGAAGTCCCGCACGCGATGCTTAAAACACTCGATGCTTAAAAATAGTATTTGTTAGCGACGCCCATCGCTCAATAGTCCTTTCTATAACCACTGTCGAAACACTCTCGCCTTGCCATTCTGCTCGTATTCAGATGCGGGCAGCTCCAGTTGCGACAGTGATGATGTCGCGGCGGGAATGATATAGTTCGGGCAATGAGTCTCCCGATTAAGCAAGAAGATAGTCGATGGAAACGTGCCTCCCCGTTTTGTCTCCCGACGATTCACTGCCGCAGAAACACGAGAAGCTCGCCCGTATTTTGACCGATGCTGACAATCTCCTCGTCATTCAAGATCTCGACGGCGTATGCATGGGGTTGGTCAAAGATCCCCTGACTCGTACGATCGCGCCCGAGTACGTTTGGGCGACGCGCGCCTTCGACGGTCATTTCTTCGTGTTGACCAACGGCGAACACTGCGGTCAGCGTGGGGTGAACGGCATTGTCGAGCGCGCCTTTGGCGGGGCCGAGCTCGTGCGCGAGCGAGGCTTATATCTACCCGGACTGGCGGCGGGTGGCGTACAGTGGCAAGACTGCTACGGTAACGTTTCGCATCCCGGCGTCAGCGAGGCAGAGCTGGCTTTTTTACGTTCCGTGCCCGGACGTCTGCGCGCGCGCCTTTGCGACTTCTGCCAGCGCTATCCCGAGGCGATCGCGCCGGCACTGGTCGAAAAGACGATCGCCGCATCTGTTCTAGATAATGTGGCTTCACCGACGGCCAACCTCAACACCTTCTACGATTGCCTGCACGGCGATGTGAAATCGTACGGTCGTCTGCAACGAGCGATGGAGTCGCTGATGGACGAGTTGCTGCAGGCTGCTGCCGAACAGGGACTGGGCGATTCCTTTTTTGTTCATCTCGCTCCCAACCTCGGTAAAGACGTTCGGGGTCGCGAGGTACTCTATCCCGTCAGCGCCAGCGACTCCGGTACGACGGATTTTCAGTTTATGTTGCGTGGCGCGCTCAAGGAAGTCGGCGTTCTTGCCATTCTCAACCGCTACTACCATCGTCGCACCGGGACGTATCCGTTTGGTCCCGACTTCAACGTCCGTTCGGCTCCCCACAGACACGACGAGTTGCTTGCCCTCGTCCGCGAACGCCTCGACCCCGACCTCATGCCCGTCACGATCGCTGTCGGCGACACGGTTACCTCGCGGGCGGAAACCGTCCACGGCAGCAACGAATTTCGTCGCGGCGGCAGCGATCGCGGCTTCTTAGAGCTCGTCCAAGCAATCGGCCGCGCGATCGGTCGAGACAACATCGTCGTCTACGTGGACAGCAGCGGAGGTGAAGTTAAAAACCGCAAACCCTTAGTGCTCAGCAACGACGGCAACACCGTTATTGCTGGTCCCGGCGACCCCAGCGATCGTGACGATCCGTTGGCAATCGACATTGTCTTTCCAGGCGGTCACAAGCAATACACGACCTTATTGCAAACCGCTGCCCGCGATCGCACGACAAAGCGCGACGGTCGTTAATTGAGAGTGGGGGAGCAATAGCGACCGTCATCTCATGCCAATGTGGCAGTCGCTCGCCGAGTGGACGCTAGTTCCAAAAGAGGTACGGGGAAGTCTACTAATTCCAGGGACTCTTGTTGCAACGTATGACGCCGGACCTCTGCATTCAAGCATTTTCAGATCCTACGGGCAGAGAATAGTTGAAACAAAAGATACTCGTTCGAGTCAGGTCGGACATCTTTATGCCGGACAAGTATATAAAGCGAAACTCAAACAAATGTCGGACTTTGGTTTATCGACTTTACCGACGGCAAAATGCCCGTGCTGCGGTGTGGACCTTTGTTCTTGAGCGAATTAACGGACTGAGCCGTTCTCGATGAGTTCTGCAGCATTCCCCCAAGGCGCAAGCACGGTCAGTACGGCATCGCACCCTTCAAGGCTTGTTCGATGACCGCGCGATCGCTGGTTGCACCCAGCACGATTGCGATGCGTTCCTGAAACCGCACCAGCTTCTCGACACGGCGTTCGCGACGCCGACCACCTCGTAACCGCAAGCCAGTGCGAGCTTACACCATGTACTGACCGAGTTTGCCAGAAGGGCACACGATGCAACCCTTCTTGATGTCTCCCTGCGCGAGGCGATCGCGAGCGGGTGGTAGGCTCGGTCGCGATCGCCTTTAACTGAATCGACAATCGAACCCGTTACTGCGTCAGCCGGGTAAGCACTTGATTCGAGCGCGCTACGAATGCCTCGATGCCCTCTGAATCGAGGGCCTGCTGCGCCATCAACGCCAAGTCGTAAATGTAACAGCACATCAAGCGTGCCGTCTCAGCCGAGGGCGACTCGCCACTGGCAGAGACGATGCTGCTTTGAGCGAGCTTCACCACATTTTGCACCAGCGGATGCAAACTGTTCACCACCAACACGCGATCGTCTGGAAACTCCAGTGCCTTCTGCTGCATCAACGCGGTCATTTCCTTCAAGCGCCGCATTGCTTCCGGCAGCAACACCATCGCCGGCGGTGTGCCTTGGGGGTCGTCCGACTTCAGTGCTTGAACCTTCACGTTCACCTTTGGATCCGCAATGGCCGCTTCAAAAAGCTCTTTGATCGCCTGGTTGCGGCTCTTGTTCGTCGCCGGATCGACTAATTCGCCTGCTTGGTCCTGCTCCACGAGACTCCCATCGAGTTCTGCATCCACGCGCACGAATTGCAAATTCGAATGCTCGTGCTCTAGGAACGGAATGAAATAGTTTGCATCCATGAATGAATCCAGGAACAGCGCTTCCAAGCCTTGCTGTTCGTAGAGCTTCAGGTAGGTTGCCTGGGTACTCGGATCGGTACAGTAAAACACGCGGTTTTCGTGCTTGTCCTTGTTGCGATCGAGATACGCTTGCAGCGTGGTGTAAGAATAGCCGCGATCGTCCGTCACCGCCTCTGCATCCGTCGACTCCCAAACGTCACCCTCTGCCGATTGCACTTCAACTTTCGGTACGTCGCCCGCAAGCTTCGCCGTCGTCCGATAGACGATCGAGTCCTCGACCTGCTTTTTGAACTTCTCGTCGCGCATTGTGCCGTACTTCACGAACGTGCCAACATCCTGCCAGCTGCGAATGTACTGAGCGCGATCCTCGCGATATAGAGACTTGAGACGATCGCCGATCTTCTTGGCAATGTAGTCGGCAATCCGGCGCACAGTCCGATTTGCCGTGAGCGCACTCCGCGACACGTTGAGCGGAATATCCGTGCTGTCGATGACCCCACGCAGCGGCAGCAAAAACTCGGGCACGACTTCTTCGCAGCGATCGCTAACGAATACCTGATTGCAATACAGCGAAATCTGCCCGCGCGTGACGTCTACGTCCGGGCGCAACTTGGGGAAATAGAGAATGCCGTTGAGCAGAAACGGATAGTCCGTATTCAAATGCACCCACAGCAAGGGATCTTCCTGGGCAGGATACAGATAGCGATAGAACTCCAGGTAGTCCTCATCCGTAAGGTTTTGCGGTGACTCCTTCCAAATTGCGCGTTGCTTGTTGATCGTCTCGTTATCGAGTTCGATCGCCACCGGCATGAAATCGCAATAGGTCTTGATGAGGTGACGAATGCGCTGGGGCTCTAAGTACTCCAACTCGTCATCCAGCAGCGTTAGTGTCACCGTCGTACCTCGTTGTGCGCGCTCGGATTCCGCGAGTTCGAATGCCGGTGACCCATCGCACAACCAATGCACCGCCTGCGAGTCGGGACGCGCTGACAGCGTGTCGATCTCCACCTTCGACGCCACCATGAACGACGAATAAAACCCGAGACCGAACTGCCCGATCAACTGCTCTTCACTGCCTTGGTACTTCTGAACGAATTCCTCGGCGCTTGAGAACGCTACCTGGTTGATGTACTTCTCGATTTCCTCAGCCGTCATGCCGATGCCGTTGTCGGTCACGGACAGCTGCTTCTTACTTTTATCGATAAATATTTTAATTCTGGGTTCGTCCAGCTCGCCCGCCACCTCGCCGGCGAACGTTGCCATCTTCAACTTGGCGATCGCGTCCACCGAGTTCGAGATCAGCTCGCGCAAGAAAATCTCGTGATTGGTGTAGAGCGACTTCTTAATGATCGGAAAGATATTCTCGGTGTGGATCGAGATGCTGCCTTGCTTGAGAACGGTCATAATGCTCCTTGCCTCGCGACGCTCTATCTAATCGAATCTATTGTGCGCGATCGCCCCACCGGAGTTCGATCCGCGATCGCCGTCCTGCCGCCATACGGTTTTCCCCCCAGATGACGCGCGACTGGCGCGCGATCCCAACGCCACACGCGCTCCTTAGCGTACTTATTCCAACCGACAGCAACGTTGGGCGCTACAATCGATCCCGCTCCGCACCCGACTCCTCCACAATCGGCTTTCCCATGAGCGACTTAACTTGGCTCACGCCCAGTCACTGGACGATACTTGCCCTAATACTCGGCTTCGCCGTCGTCCACAGCGGCATGGCTGCTTTGCGATCCCGCGGCGAGCGGCTCCTGGGCGCGCGCTTCTACCGCATTCTGTTCGCGCTTGCCAGCGTGCCGTTTGCTGCGGTGTTGATACTGTATTTCATCGCCCACCGCTACGACGGACTGATGTTATGGCACCTTCAGGGCGTACCCGGCGTGCGAGCGTTGGTGTGGGCCCTTTCAGCACTATCGTTTGTCTTCCTCTATCCAGCGACCTTCAACCTGCTTGAAATTGCCGCCATCCAGAAGCCGGAAATTCACCTCTACGAAGCGGGTATCGTCCGCATTTCGCGTCACCCGCAAATGGTCGGGCAGATTATTTGGTGTGCTGCCCACGCACTCTGGCTGGGAACGACGTTTACACTCGTGACCTGCTTCGGACTGATCGCCCACCACCTGTTTGCGGTCTGGCACGGGGATCGCCGTTGGCAGCAGCGGTATGGCGACGCGTTTGCGGCCGCGAAAGCGCGCACCTCCATCATCCCATTCCGAGCTGCTCTCGACGGACGGCAATCCCTGCACTGGCAAGAGTTTTTACGCCCGGCGTATCTGGGAGTTGCTCTCTTCGTCGGTTTACTGTGGTGGGCGCATCCGTGGTTGTTAGTGGCGGCGGAAAAAGTTATCTAAAGAAGGGACAAGATTGTTTCGCAAGCGATCCCGAATGGTGTAGCATTATGCAACAGCAATTTTGAAGTCTTTATTAAAAAAGCGGGATCGCAATGCTTGCGGCTAACGATGATACTTTTTCAAAAGTAGTTCTGAGCGCGCCCCGACCCATACTCGTCCACTTTTGGGCTCCCTGGTGCGGTGCCTGCAGGTTGATCTTACCGACCCTCAACGCCTTCGCGCGATCGCAAACCGGTCCGGATGCGATCGGCCTCGTTAGTGTTAATGCCGACGATAATTTGCGCCTGGCTACGCAGTACCGCCTCACAAATCTGCCGACGTTGATTTTGTTCGACGGCGGGCACGTGGCTTACCGGTTGGAGGAAATCGGTCGGCGCGACGAGTTGCTCCGCATCCTTGAGTCCATGCCCATGTTGCCGCTGCCGAGCCCTGCTTAGTTGCAGACTTGCTGGGCGGGAGTCAGTGCAATTGCTCGTGCTCGATCGCTGCAGGCATTAAATCTGGCTAACCGAACTTCGGGGCGCGATTAATGATAACCAGCCTTGGAGTTGGGGTAGGTCGCCCCTAGCTTTAGATGGCGAGCGTTTGATAACTCGATCGAGCAGGGGGTCCCTACCCATCTACGTTCTATCACTGAGTCTCTAAATCTCAGCACTAGTGCGGCGCGGCGTCAAGGCATAGCTTGGGTAAGAACACTGGCGTCATTAAGTTCGCGCAGTGCAGCCTCGAGGTCGGCCATCAGGTGCGGCGCGTTGTGCTTGGTAGACCCTTGACTGTAGTCGAGGGTATCAAGCGGCTTGCCAACGGCAACCCGAACGTCACAACCCCAAGTGGGATAGGCTTGCGAATAACTCAACCCGACGGGCACGATTTTGACGCTCTCGCCCTTCTCCGTCTGATGGGTTTGCGCCTGCAAAGCTATGCGACCCGGTCCCGGCTTCAATGACCGGACATTTCCGTCGCGAAAGATATTACCCTCAGGAAAAATCACGAGTGCCCGACCCCGAGACAGCAGCTCGACGCTATGGCGGACGCTCTGCAGACTCGGATGCTTCGGATCGACCGGGAACCCCCCTAAGCGCCTGATAAACCAGCCCTGTAACCCGTCCATCTCATTTGCCGACACCATAAAACAAAAATCGCGACCTGTAACCGGCCGGCCGAGGGCACACGGCACAATGAGTGCATCCCAGCGAGAACGATGCGTGGGGGCAACGATCAGCGGACCGCTGCGGGGGATGTTTTCGGCTCCGCTCACGACGATTTTGCCGAAGTAGAGCGGGAAGAGAAATCGGCGAATCAGTGGGTAGCTAATCGCGCTAAGCCACGGCGAGACGCGCGCGGTAACGACACGAGCAGTAGGAGGAATCGAGTTCGAGGTACTCGGTGCAGACATGACAGACTTTGCTATTTTCAATTAGCTATTTGAAACGTTAATTGGATCTGGTGGTATCGCATGGAACGGAAGCATCAGACTTTGGAGTTGGGAGATTACAATGCCACCTTATCGGTTGCCCTCGCCGACCCACGATCGCCCCGGACCAGTTCCTCCGTTGTCACGGCTGGGGACAAATGGTTTTCTGGCACAAAACAGTGTTCGGGCAAAAATTACTTGAATTGAATGAAAATCATGCAGCCCTCATCACTTCATCAAACTGCTGGCTAGTATTTCGCCCGAGCGCGATCGCTCGCGCCCAAACGTGTCTAGTTAGTGCCCTGCCGCTAGAGTCCGATCGCCTAGCCGACGCCTACCCGCGGCCCAGAACTGGCAAAGTCAACTACTCAATTCCTGCTAGAACTCCGAAGGAGATGCCGCGATCGCTTAGGAACGAACGCAACTCGTCGGCTGTGGGCAATGACGACTGCGACCCCGGTCGCGATGCCGCGATCGCCCCGGCAGCCTGCCCCCAGGTCACCGCACGCTGCAAGTCAAGCCCGTGGAAGCGCGCGGCCGCATACGCTCCATTGAACGCATCGCCTGCGGCTACGGTATCTACCCCCGCAATCGGGAAGGCCGGCGCAAAAAATGCTTCACGCGCTGTGGCGCAATACACCCCCTGCTCGCCGAGCGTCATTAGGGTAAGGCCGACGCCGCGCTGCAGCAAGACATCCGCCGCGCGCGCGGCCGTGGCACTGTCGGTAACGGCAAACCCCACTAGCACCTCAGCTTCAGTGGCATTGGGCGAAATAGCATCAACCGCAGCATACAGTTCGGGTGGTAGTGCACGTGCCGGTGCCGGATCGAGCAGCACCGGGACGCCGAGATCGCAGGCTGATTGCGCAGCTGCGATCGCCGCTGATAGGGGCACTTCCAGCTGCAGGAGTAACATTGCCGCTCCATCCAGAAAACTGCGCAGTCGTGCGATATCGCTAGCATCGAGTCGGTTATTCGCACCGGGAACGACGATAATGTGATTCTCGCCGCCCGTTGCAACCGCGATCGACGCCAGGCCCGTTGGCGCGTCTGGATCGACCGCCACGCCAGACGTGTCCGCGCCAACATGTTTGAGGGATGCTTGCAACATCCGCCCGAAGTCGTCATCCCCCACGCGCCCGACCAAAGTTGTCGGTACGTTCAGCCGCGCGAGTGCTGCCGCTTGGTTTGCTCCTTTCCCGCCGGGAACGGTGGTGAACGAGCCGGCCAACAACGTTTCTCCACTCTGAGGCAGATGCGGCACGCTCATGACCAGGTCCGCATTCAGGCTGCCGAAAACAACGACGTGAGGTGAGTTCATGGCGATTTTCGTGGCAATGTGTTCGGCGAGCTGGTGTGAGGACAGCCGGGATTGCTCGCCCGATCCGATGGGCAGTGAGAGCACACCGACCTAGAGGCGGCACTGAAGTTGCAGGCGTAACGGCAATTGCTGTTGACAAGCGCGGTAAACCCCTTCCAGGAACATCTGCGGTGAGACGTTTTCGGGCAAATCGTCCAACCCAAGGCGATCGCAAAGTTGCTTGGCAAGAGCGCGGCAGCGTGCCACCCGGGCATGCGGGTCGAGGGTCTTGCGGCGTTGTAGATAGGTGCGGATGATGGCAAAGTCTTGGGGTCCCAGACGCGCGATCGCAGCCGTTTCCACCAGGTGTGACGCGATTGCTTGCGATTCCGGTGCGAGTTGTATGCGGCGGCGGTCGCTGCTCGGGCGTTCCTGACGGATGACGAGGGTACCGGCTAGCCAGTCGCCGATGCGCTTTTCACGCTCGGTCAACACGATAAACAACTCGCCCACCAAGCCCGACAGCAGCACGTCGTCCAGCGGTCTGAGCAAGGATCGCAGGGCGGCCTGAGGCAGGCGCACCGGCCGGCCGTCATCGCGAATGACGCGGATACCGAGTATGCGCTTGCCAGGGGTTTGCCCGCGATCGAGCGTTTCAAAGCTCACGAAGTACCCGACGTAGAACGCGAAGCCGAGCAGGAGCTGGATTGCAATCAGCCAGGGGTACAGGCGGAATTCGTCATCAACAAAGTGCGATAGCAGCTCCGTGATTCGTTCGGACGCCAGCGCCCATCCCAAGATCAAAAATGTAAGCAGCAGCAACCACAGCAGGTAATCGATCGCGAGCGCGCAGGCACGACGACCGATACCGGCAAGTTCGAATTCCAAGTCGATGCTTTCCGGCGTTGCCAGCTCAATGGGTGCGAGCAGCGGCGACGGCGCCGAGTCCGATGTTGCAGCGATTGCCGACGCGTCCAAGTTCAAGTCGAAGCCATCCCGGCGGCGGGTTAAGTCGTAGTAGAGCAGCGCGCGCATGCCTTGAACCAAGGGCAGCAATAAAGACCCTCCGAGCACGAACCAGGACATCTCGAAGATGCTGTTGCTCTCGATTTCTGCACCCGGCAGCATTGCATCCGAAACGAGCGGCAAGACGCTTTGCAACGTCAGCAATGCAAACGAGATCGGCTGTAACACCAGTGCTACGACCGCAACCACTGCTTGCACGCGCCATACGGCATTGCCCGTCACCTGCCAGCCGCGCGCGAGCGACTGCCGCCAGTTGGTCTGCGTCGCGACTGCCAGCGGGATGTCCACTAGCACGAGACGGGATGATATCCATCCCATTACCAAGGTTAGAGTCATCAACACGAGGAGCGAGCCGGCAGTTCCGATTATTACTCCGTCTAAGCTACCCATCATGCCCCCCACAAACAGGGTCAGAACCCCGACTCCGCCGAGCAAAGCAAGCAGTGCAGCAAACGACAAGCCGATGGTAGTGGCGGTGACCACCGTACCCACCACCAGCAAGCCCCATTTACGCGACTGTACTCGGCGCAGAGCGGTTTTCCAGGTTTCCGGACGCCCCGCAGCGGTGTTGTAGACTAAACGCGCGATCGCCCCCGACCAAACGAAAAACTTCGCCCAGCCGTAGACCGGTACGAACAACCATAAATGCGCGGCAACTGCCATTAAGAACAGCGTCCGGAATTGGCGACGATAGAGACGTACAGCTGCACTCGCAGTGTCGCCAATGCTCAGCGGCTCGATAAATGCACCGTTCGACGCAGCTGGCGGTGCAACTTCTGGGGGTGGGACGGGAGGCGGTGCGGTCCGACTGGGAACGGGGGGCGGAGAGGAATTAGCTTCAGCAGTCATCTGCGGTACAACGCGAGCGACAGGTGCTATCGCTTACGATACCGCTGACGTGTCGGGGATGCGACCGCCGGCAGGGTGTGTAAGTCAGGGTTGGAAGCACCTCGCTTGGTGCGAATGAGTCGGAATGCTGAGCGCTAGGTCGCTGGCGACAAGTCCATCGCGCCATTCTCCTCGCGCTCTTGCCAAAGCAGTCGAGGACGCGAGTGCTTCACCACCGCGGGTTGCGTTGCATTTGGCAGAAGGGGAATCGCGTCGGGGTGACGGCAATTGGGCGCGGTAACCGCGAACGTCGTCCCCACCCCGACTTCACTGGCAACCTCAATGCTGTCGCCGTTTAGCTCCAGGCAATTTTGGGCGACGGCGAGGCCGAGTCCCGATGTTTGGCGTAGTTCTTTACCCAAGCTGTCTGGAGAGAGTGGAACTGTCCTGCGGGATTGTCGAGCGATCGACGGTGCGCTGGGGAAACATGGCACAATGCGAACATAAAATTTCACAAATTCCCGCAGAGATCCCAGCGCTTCCGCTATGACCGCAACTGCCCCGACACTGCCGAGCCAATACGACCCGATCGCCACCGAAGCAAAGTGGCAAAAATTCTGGGAAACCCATCAGGTCTTCCGCGCCGACCCCGGCCGCGACGGCGAGCGTTATTGCATCGTTATCCCGCCCCCCAACGTGACGGGACGTTTGCACATGGGGCATGCCTTCGAGTCCGCATTGATCGACGTGCCGGTGCGCTACCACCGGATGCGCGGGAACAATACTCTTTGCCTGCCCGGCACAGACCACGCCAGCATCGCCGTTCAGGCAATCCTCGATCGCCAGCTCAAAGCCGAGGGCACGGATCGGTTCGCGATCGGCCGGGACGCTTTCCTGAAAAGGGCCTGGCAATGGCGGACTGAATCCGGCGGCGACATTGTCGGACAGCTCAAGCGTCTGGGTCTTTCTGCCGACTGGAGCCGCGAGCGCTTCACGATGGATGATGGACTTTCGAAAGCCGTGCGCGCCGCTTTCATCAAACTGTACGAACTGGGGTCGATCTACCGCGGTCAGTACATGGTCAACTGGTGCCCGGCCTCGCGATCGGCCGTGTCGGATCTCGAAGTCGAACCCAAAGAAGTCAACGGCCATCTTTGGCATTTCAGGTACCCGCTTGTTGATGGCAGCGGCAGCGTGGAAGTGGCCACGACCCGCCCCGAAACAATGCTCGGCGACACGGCCGTGGCGGTGAATCCCAACGACGATCGCTACCGCGATTTCATCGGAAAGTACGTAAAGTTGCCGATCGTCGGTCGCGAGATTCCCGTCATCGCCGACGATTACGTAGACATGGAATTCGGCACCGGTTGCGTGAAGATTACGCCCGCCCACGACCACAACGACTTCGAGATGGGCAAGCGCCACGATCTGCCGTTTATCAACATCATGAATGAGGACGGCACGCTCAACGAAAACGCGGGTGCATTTGCCGAATTGGACCGCTTTGACGCGCGCCAGAAAGTCGTCGATCGCCTCCGCGACCTCGGCGCGCTCGCTGAGATTGAAGACTACGCTCACAAAGTTCCCTACAGCGATCGCGGCAAGGTGCCGGTCGAGCCGCTGATTTCGACGCAATGGTTCGTCAAGATTAAGCCCCTTGCCAAACGCGCTCTCAACGACCTCGACGCCGACAACTCGCCGTTCTTCGTACCCGAACGCTGGAAGAAAGTCTATCGCGACTGGTTGGTGCGTCTGAACGATTGGTGCATTTCGCGGCAGTTGTGGTGGGGACATCAAATCCCCGCGTGGTATGTCGTTAGCGAAACCGGTGGGGCGATCGCCAACGACACGCCGTTTGTGGTTGCTGACAATGAGGAAGAGGCGCAGCAGCAGGCGATCGCCACGTTCGGTCCCGACGCCCAACTCGAACGCGACCCCGACGTTCTTGACACCTGGTTCTCGTCGGGATTATGGCCGTTTTCGACGCTGGGCTGGCCGGACGCAACCGACGACCTCGCCGCATACTATCCGACGAACGTCCTGATCACGGGTTTCGACATCATCTTCTTCTGGGTGGCGCGCATGACGATGATGGCGGGGCAGTTTACCGACAAAATGCCCTTCACGGATGTCTACATCCACGGACTCGTCCGCGACGAGAACGGCAAGAAAATGTCGAAATCGTCCGGCAACGGGATCGATCCGCTGCTGATGACCGATAAGTACGGTGCCGATGCGCTGCGCTACGCGCTGATTAAAGAGGTGACCGGGGCCGGGCAAGACATCAGCCTGCAATACGATCGCAAAAAAGACGAATCCAGCTCGGTTGAAGCCGCCCGCAACTTTGCCAACAAGCTGTGGAATGCGTCGCGCTTCGTGTTGATGAACCTGGAGGGCAAAACACCGCAGCAGCTCGGACAACCGGTAACAGAGCAACTGGAGCTGAGCGATCGCTGGCTTCTGTCCCGTTACTTCCGGATCGTGCAGCAAACTCGCGACCATATCGAAGCCTACGGACTCGGCGAAGCCGCCCAAGGTTTGTACGGATTCATTTGGGGTGACTTCTGCGATTGGTACATCGAGCTGACCAAATCGCGGTTGCGATCGGGCAGCGACGCCACCTCGCGCCTCGTGGCACAACAAACGATCGCCTTCGTGCTCGACGGTATCCTTAAACTCTTGCACCCCTTCATGCCGCACGTCACCGAAGAACTCTGGCACGCGTTGGCACAACCAACCGACAGCATCTCCCTAGCAACGCAACCCTACCCACAGCCCGATCCCGCACTCGTCGCTCCCGATCTGGAAATGGATTTCGAGCTGCTCTTCGGTACGATCCGCGTCTTGCGCAATCTGCGCGCCGAAGCCGACATCAAGCCGGGCGTTGCCGTCACCGCCGTGCTGCAAAGCGATAGCGATCGCGAACGCGACATCCTTACCCGCGGCAGTGCCTACATCAAGGATCTCGCGAAAGTCGAAACTCTCAGCATTGTCCCTGCTTTGGAAACCGAACTGAAGCAGGCGATCGCGGGCGTGGTCGGCACGGTGCAGGTGTTGATTCCCCTCGGCGGCTTGGCCGATATCGATGCGTTGCACGCCAAGATCGAAAAGAACCTCGGTAAAATTGGCGGTCAAATCCAGTCGCTATCAAAGCGCTTGGACAACCCGAACTTCGCAAACAAAGCCCCTGCAGCCGTCGTGCAGGGCGCGCGCGACGAGTTAGCCGAACTCGAAAAGCAGCACGCAATTTTGCGAGACCGTTTGCAGCGCCTGTAACGAGCGTTTTTCGTCTCCGAACGAACGCGATCGCCGCGACTTAGGCGATCGCTTCACGATGTCTGGCACGTTCACTGCCCTGCCCGACAGCATCGGGGGTACGATCTGCACTCGTTACAATCGGCTTAGAGACTCTGTTGAAGACTCTGTAGGTACGAACTTTAGCCGTGACTTCTCCGGTGGAATTTCAAGACGAGTTCGATGTCGTCGTCGTCGGTGCTGGACATGCAGGCTGCGAGGCGGCTCTGGCCGCAGCGCGATTGGGCTGTCGCACGCTGATGCTGACGCTGAATCTGGACAAGATTGCCTGGCAGCCGTGCAATCCGGCCGTTGGCGGTCCGGCAAAATCGCAACTCACCCACGAAGTCGACGCGCTCGGGGGCGAAATCGGCAAGATGACCGATCGCACCTATTTGCAAAAGCGCGTGCTGAATGCCTCGCGCGGTCCAGCTGTATGGGCGCTGCGGGCGCAGACGGACAAGCGCGAATACGCTGCCGTCATGCGTCGCATCGTCGAGAATCAAGAGAACTTGGTGCTGCGCGAAGGAATGGCTACCGACTTAGCGATCGGGCGAAACGGCGACGTCATCGGCGTTCAAACCTACTTCGGTGCGAACTTCAAAGCAAACGCCGTCGTCTTGACCACGGGCACCTTCCTCGGCGGTCGGATTTGGGTCGGCAACAAGTCCATGCCCGCCGGTCGAGCCGGAGAGTTTGCCGCCGTCGGTCTGACCGACACTCTGCAACGATTGGGGTTTGAAACCGATCGCCTTAAGACCGGTACACCCGCACGCGTAGACAAGCGATCGGTCGACACCAGCAAGCTCGAACCGCAGCTGCCGGACAAGGACCTGCGTTGGTTCAGCTTCGATCCGGACGTCTGGGTCGAGCGCGAGCAGATGCCGTGCTACCTGACACGCACCACCTCTGAAACCCATCGCCTGATTCGCGACAACCTGCATTTGTCGCCCGTGTATGGCGGGTGGGTCGATGCCAAAGGACCGCGTTACTGCCCGAGCATCGAAGACAAAATCGTGCGCTTTGCCGATAAGGAAAGCCACCAAATCTTCATCGAGCCAGAAGGGCGCGACATTCCCGAACTGTATATTCAAGGTTTCTCAACAGGATTGCCAGAGAACTTGCAACTGCAGATGTTGCGATCGCTTCCCGGCTTAGAAAGCTGCACGATGCTGCGCCCGGCCTACGCCGTCGAATACGACTATTTGCCAGCTACGCAATGCTTCCCGACGCTGATGACCAAGCAGGTTGCCGGACTGTTTTGTGCGGGGCAACTCAACGGCACGACGGGTTATGAAGAAGCTGCCGCGCAGGGGCTCGTTGCTGGTATCAACGCCGCACGTTTTGCCCGCGATCGCGACGCAATTGTCTTCCCGCGCGAGCACAGCTACCTCGGCACGCTGATCGACGATTTATGCACCAAAGAGCTGCGCGAACCCTATCGCATGCTCACCTCGCGTTCGGAATATCGCTTGCTATTGCGGTCGGACAACGCCGATCGCCGCCTGACACCCCTCGGTCGCGACATCGGGCTGATCGACGATCGCCGCTGGGAGCTGTTTCAACGCAAGCAAGCACGCATTGCTGCTGAGAAAGAGCGCCTGCAAACCCTACGGGTTAAGGAGCACGATGCCATTGGCATGGCGATCGTTGAGGCAACCGGACAGCGCATCAAAAACTCGGCAACCCTGGCGGACCTGTTGCGACGGCCGGGATTCCATTACGCCGACTTGGACCATTATGGGTTGGGCGACGGCAACCTCGAGCGTGCCGAACGCGAAGGGGCGGAAATCGACCTCAAATACTCCGGCTACATCCAGCGCCAGCAAGCCCAAATCGACCAAATCGCGCGCAACGAAGGGCGCAAACTACCGCCCGACCTCGACTACACCGCGATCCAGACCCTGTCGATGGAAGCGCGTGAAAAGCTGCGGAAAGTACGTCCGCTTACCGTGGGTCAAGCAACGCGCATTGGCGGCGTCAACCCGGCCGATATCAACGCGCTGCTGGTGTATCTGGAGCTCCGTTCGCGCCCCGCTCCCGTCCGAGCCTAGGTTTCTGACATAACGCGATCGCGTTGCTGCGGCTGGAGGGCGATGTGTGGGGGCTTGAGCCACTCGCCAGTAAATTGGCAACAAGCGCTAAGCTTGAGAGACGCGTTCATAACACTACTTGACGGGCCGATATATTCGGTCCTCAATTGAGATGATGACGAGTTTTGACATTCCGCATCGCGAATGGTGGGTGCTGCGCTGGCTCGACTTACTTGAAAAATATCGCTTCAAAAAACGTTTGGAGCGCGGTCGACGCTATGCCCGGGAGGGCTACATTCTCAGCATCAAATTCGAGGATGCGCAAGTCAAAGCAATCGTACAAGGGAGTGCGGAAGAACCCTACGAATTGGCAATTTGGCTCGATCGCTTTAGCAATAAGGATTGGGATGTCATCATCGACAATCTCGCCCAGAAAGCCAGATATTCCGCACAATTGCTAGCAAGCGAGATGCCGGAGGATGTGGATGACGCGTTTGTAGCGAGTGGGGCTAGTTTATTTCCATTTTCGCTGTCAGAAGTACATTCGCGTTGCAGCTGTCCCGACCCAGAAAATCCGTGCAAGCACATTGCAGCAGTGTATTACGAGCTCGGCGATCGCCTCAGCGAAGATCCCTTTGTATTATTTCAATTACGCGGGCGCTCGCGCGAGCAAATTCTCGATGCCATTCGCGAGCGGCGATCGCAATCCGCACCAAAAGCGCCGCCCGTCGAGGCAGCCATTGCGGACAATGCTGTTGCCGAACCTTCAGATCCTGACGATAAAACCCTTCTCCTCAATCGATTCTGGCATTACGACGAACCCCTCGATTCGTCATTGGCGGCGATCGCAGCTCAAGACAACAGTACTGTGTTGGAGTTATTGGGATGGCTGCCGCTGCCGGCAGAAGAAGCCCGGGCGGTGCGCATGCTAGTGCAGCAAACCTTCGAACGCGCTCGGGAGTCCGCTCCAAAACCCGAAGCATCCGAAGCCGCAACATGACTCAATTTGCCGGCGCGATCGCCCACGTCGAGACTGCGGGTGCGGGGTATCCGATCCTGTGCCTGCACGGACATCCCGGACGCGGACGCAGTATGGGGGTGTTTGTAGAGCATCTGGCACCGCGTTATCGAACGATCGCGCCGGATCTTCGGGGCTACGGGCGGAGTCAAGTATCCGCACCATTCGTCATGCACGATCACCTCGACGATCTGACCGCGTTGCTCGATCGCCTCGATATCGAGCGCTGTCTGTTGGTTGGGTGGTCGCTCGGCGGCATCCTAGCGTTGGAATCGATCTTGGCTCAGCCTCAGCGTTTTAGTGGCACGATCCTCGTGGCCTCGGCCGCGAGACCGCGCGGCACTCACCCGCCCATCTCCAAACTCGACTTGCTCTACACCGGCATTGCTGGCGTGCTGAACTGGCTCAAACCCGGTTGGGAATGGAACATCCAGCAGTTCGGGCAGCGATCGCTCTTCCGCTATCTCGTGCAGCAGCACACGCCCGCCACCTATCGCTACCTCGCCGAAGAAGGGGTTGCTGCTTATCTACAAACTTCGCGCCACGCCCAGCAGGCATTGGATAGGGCGATTCGTGCTGGCTACGATCGCAGTGCCAACCTCAACCGTATTGAAGTTCCCTGCTTAGTCCTGATGGGTGCAGAAGACCGCCATATCGCGGCAGCTGCCAGTCGCGCCACCGCCGATCTCCTGCCGGATTGCCAGTGGTGCTGCTATCCGGACACTGCGCACCTGTTTCCCTGGGAAGTACCGGTGCGCGTACTCGATGATGTGGATGCCTGGCTGCACGCGCGTCCCGATGTTGTTGGCGGCTGTTCGGAGCGATCGCGCGCCGGTGCAAATGGTCCCTCCTGAGTACACTCGCTAGCCCCAGTCACTTCGATCGAAGATTTAGAACTAGAGTCCGGGGCTTAGAGGTCAGGAATTTCCGACTTCATGCGCTCTAACGTAGCCTGCATTTGGTCGAACATTTGTTGCGGGGTCATGCCCACTTGTTGGAGCTGTGTTTTGAGTTGCTCTACGGACATGCGAGCCATAAAATCCTCAGACAGCTCGAAGCGCTTCATGAAAATCCGGTAGCGCTCCATCAGCGCTTCCATGCGGTCGATGTACATGATCTTGCCATCGCGATCGAATTTACCGTACTGTCCGCCTAGCTGCACGAGGGCTTGATAGTCTTCAAACAGTTGTTTGGCTTCTGCTTGTACGACATCCGAATCGAAAAATCCCATAATGGTTGTGCCAACGAGGTCTTTGATGTATCCATGCCGTTCCAGTAACGAAACCGGCACCATTTGTTAACAAACGGATTGCAAGTCCTGTGCGAGTATTTAACCGGACCAGACTTCAATGAAAATTCTAGAAGAGCGCCGAAGCCACCATCAAGTCGGTTTTCCGTATCCCGCGCGATCGCCTGTTGGCACTCTCCCAGTGTTACCGGTTCTATCATTAATAATGACCCTTCTTGCCCGCGCGATTGCGGATCTGCACGGCTATGACTGCGCTCCAGCATTGGTTCCAACAACCCAAGAACCCCAAGCTCTCGGCGGTGCTAGCCCTGGTCGGTACGGTGACGCCGCTCGCAGGACTGCATAAGTTCTACCTCGGTCAGCCGGTATGGGGCGCGGCTTATTTGGCATTGTTTTGGACGCCGATTCCCCATGTGGCGAGTGGGGTAGAAGCTGTATGGTACCTATTACAGGGCGAGACAGAGTTCGATCGCCGTTTTAATCCAGACGTCCCCATCACCTCGGCACAGTCCACCTTCGACCCAACACAAGTCGGCGCCGCCGCCGATGCGATCCGCCAGCTCGATCGCCTGCGGCAAGAAGGATTGCTCTCCGAATGCGAGTTCGAGCAAAAGCGCCGTCAACTTCTCGATTGCATCGCCACTGAATAGATTCCCCTGAATAGAATCCTGAAGAGAACCTGCGTCGCTCCGCTACAAGGCGATCGCGACTCCGGTTCATCCAACGTTTACCAACTGCAAACCGCTATGCTGCCGAGCAATCTGCTCGTCCACCGTCAGAACGGCGAGTCGGTTGCGCCCAAACACCTGCCGCTCGATGCTCGGCACCGCGACCTCGCACTCGCATCGATCGCTTGCTTTCAAGCGGCGGTTGGCAATACGCAAGCGGCGCTCGACGCCCAGCTCCTCGACCTGGAAGGTGACAGCCCGGACTACCGTTTGCGGCGGGGTTTGGCGCACCTGCTCAAAAACAGTTTCGCTACGTTTGAGGTCGTCAGCCCGCTGGAGCCGCTGCTGCTGCGCGAGCGCGTCTTTGCGGCCGCGGCCGAACGCTTGCCGAGCCGAGATCGCCGCGATCGCACGCTAGAAGAACTGAGCCACGCTCTCAGCCGCGAACTCGGTCGCGAGGTATTGCCAGCCGACATTGCAACCGGGCTGTATGCAGATCTCCAAGCAAACCGCATCCTGACTCAATTTGACGCGCCAACCCCCGAGGGCTTGCTCCAGCGCTACAACCTTGCACAGGTGCAGGGGATTTTTTACCGCGCTACCCACGTCGCGATCGACGTTCACCGGAACGACCCCGGCGAATACAAGCTACTGTTTCGCTATCTCAAGCTGTTTCAGTTGATGGCGTATATCGAAGGCGATGCGGACTGCGGGTTCACAATCGCGATCGACGGTCCGGCCAGTTTGTTCAAAGCCAGTACGCGCTACGGTCTTTCACTGGCAAAACTGATTCCGGCATTGCTGCACGTCACCCGCTGGAGCCTCAAGGCCGAACTCAATCGGCGCAATCCCTTCGATGGCACGCGGCGACAGGGATATTTCCAGCTCGACAGCGACTGCAGTTTAACCAGTCACTACCCGCCGGGCAAGCCGTTCGACAGTTTGTTGGAAGAATCGTTTGCCAAGCGCTGGGCAAAAATGAAGACACCCTGGCAGCTGGAGCGCGAAGTCGATTTGGTTCCAATCCCCGGTAGCGTGATGATTCCCGACTTTAGACTCGTGCATCCCGACGGACGCAGTTTTTTGTTAGAAATTGTCGGCTACTGGCGGTTGGAGTACCTGCGGCGCAAATTCGCAAAAGTCCGCCGCGCCAACATTCCAAACCTGGTGCTGGCGATTTCCGAGCGTTTGAACTTAGAAAAAGCCGAGATTAACACGGCGCAACTGCCCGCCCGCGTGGTTTGGTTCAAAGACAAGCTCGCTCCGAAAGCCGTCCTGGAGGCAATCGCATCCGACAGGTCCTGAGCATTGGGCGTTGCCGTTCCTTTCCGGACTGTAAACGAGCACCCATTTGTTGGCTGCGATCGCGAAGGTGCCCCAACACCAAAACCGCGATTCGGGATCTGCCCGCTCGCGGGGAGTGGACGCGGGCAATAGCAGCAGCGTCGATCCGACGCCGGCGAGGGTCGATTCAACATCGGCGTTGTCCGAGTCGACGCCAGCAATAATCGATTCAACACCTTTGATGTCCGATCCGACGCCAGCGATGTTCGATTCAACAGCGTGAAGACGCATCAATCATCCAAGCTCGGCTTAGGTGCGATCGCAGATGTCGACTCATTCCCGGTTGACGGCTGAATGTCAAGCGATCGCTCCCAATGGTTTGGGGTATTCGCTATCCTGCCGCACCGATCAGTGCTGCATCGCCTTTCAGCAACGGAAACCCTAACTCCTCTCGCTGCTGGAGATAACTCGCCGCCACCTTCCTTGCCAGCGAACGGATGCGCCCGATATAGCGCGCGCGCTCCGTCACCGAAATGGCGCCGCGGGCGTCGAGCAGATTAAATGTATGCGAACACTTGAGGACGTAATCGAGACCCGGCAGCACCAACCCGCGATCGCAAAGCCGCCTTGCTTCACCCTCGTATAGCCCGAACAGCTCGAATAACATTTCCGGGTCCGACGCCTCGAAGTTGTAGACGCACTGCTCGATCTCTCCCTGCAAGTGCACGTCTCCGTAGGTGAGGCGATCGTTCCATTGGATTTTAGCGATCGCGTCTACATCCTGCAGGTACATCGCCAAGCGCTCGAGCCCGTAAGTAATCTCGATCGACACCGGTTGGCAGTCGATGCCGCCGCACTGCTGGAAATACGTGAATTGAGTGATTTCCATGCCGTCGAGCCAGACTTCCCAGCCCACGCCCCACGCTCCCAACGTCGGAGCTTCCCAGTTGTCTTCCACGAAGCGAATGTCGTGGTCTTCGGGATGAATTCCCAATGCTCGCAGCGATTCCAAATACAGCTCTTGAATGCCTGCCGGCGACGGCTTAATCAGAACTTGGTATTGGTAGTACTGCTGAAAGCGGTTGGGATTTTCGCCGTAGCGACCGTCAGACGGGCGACGACACGGTTCCACGTAGGCGACCGACCACGGTTCGGGTCCGATCGCACGCAAGAAGGTATGGGGACTCATCGTTCCCGCCCCTTTTTCCGTGTCATAGGGCTGCACGAGCGCGCAACCGCGAGCACCCCAAAACTCGTTCAGCGTAGCAATAAACGATTGAAAAAATGCAGACACGGTTACCTCCGATGGGTCGAGCGGCAACGGGCCGGTCGCGCTAGCCGTCGTAGCGCTGGACTGAGGGATCGGATGTTGCTGGCAGCTCGTCTTCCGCCGAACGCGGCAGCACCCGCGTCGAGCCCTCTTCGAAAAATGCTGGCGTGCGGGGCTCGATCTGGCGCATGAGACTGGCCATTTCCAGCGCGTTCATAGCATATCCCCAGCCGTGATTGCTCTTGATGCCTGCGCGTTCCAGCGCCTGCTGCATCGTGTCGGCTGTTAAGACCCCAAAAATGGTCGGCACCCCCGTTTGAAAGGCGATCGCGGCAATGCCTTTAGCCACTTCATTCGCGACGTAATCGAAATGCGGAGTCTGACCGCGAATAATCGCACCCAGACAAATGATGGCATCGTAACGCCCCGAGAGTGCCAGCTGGCGGGCAACGATCGGTAGCTCGAAGCTACCCGGCACCCAAGCATAATCGACCTGCGTGCTGTCCGGGCTGACATCAACGCCGTGGCGCTTGAGACAATCCTGACAACCCGCGAGTAGCTTGCCCGTAACCAAGTCGTTAAACCGGCCGATCGCGATCGCGAACCGCGCGGATCCAGCATCGGCAAACGATCCTTCAAAAACAGCCATAAGAGAAGCGCTCGAATGCGCGTAAAGTCCAGAGCCCCTCGCATGTGCTGCCCGCTGCGGCCGTCCACAAGGGAGCGAGAGCACCACCTCAGTCTGCGCAACTCGGTTCGGGAGTGAAGATTCTACTGGGAGTTACAGCTCGTGACCCAAACAAGACCAATTGCCAGTCAACGGGAGAAGGCTGGAGTTCAGCAGCTTTGCAGATCGGATGCAAATTCCGAACGCGGGCACGACCGAGTTATAAGAAAGCGTTAGTAGAGTCCCTGCAGGTAGACCGGTTAGGGTCAAACCGAGGAACCGCGTCGACTCGGAAACCCCGGCTTGAGACTGTATGAATCACTAAACCACAAAAAAGTTGAGCAAGCCGACCAGGATGACGAGTACCACCCACAGCCCGGACCCAACAAACAGCAGCGGCTTCGAGGCACTCCAACTCTGCGGTGAAGCATACGCAACGGGTACTCCAACCACCATCAGGAAAGACAAAAGCACCAACGCTGCTAGCGATACTTGGAACAAAATCGACATTTTTTCAGGTTCTCCCCAAACAGCAATCTTATGAACGCGTACCTCAACCACACGCGAACGTATCCTAGAAAATAAGCTACCAGAAATCCTGTCCTGCTGTCTGCTGCAGGCAAGAACGCTGCGTTTCGAGAATCGCTAAGAATGTACCTGCGGGCGCACCTTCAGGCGCACCAAGATTGCCGTGATGTTATCGTGACCGTTATATTCGTTTGCAAAATCGACCAACGCTTGCAGTCCCTGACGGATATCGGCTTTTGAGCCGAGCAGCGGAACGAGGTAATCGTCGGCATGCAACTCGAGCAAGTTGCGATCGGATAAGCCATCGGAGCACAGCAGCAGCAGCGTGTCTTCGGTCACATCAAGGGTCTGGATTTCCGGAGAAATTGAATTGCTTTCGCGCGGACCGAGGGCTTGCGTGAGCTGAAATGCATCGGGTCGGTTGTAGGCAAGTTCGGGATCGACGCCGCGTCGAATGTCGCGCTGCCCGACCTCGTGATCGACCGAGAGCTGCTCTAAACCGTGTTTGCGAGTCACGCGATAGATCCGACTGTCCCCGACGTGCGCGATCGCAACTTGCGTGTCCTGTACGAGCGCCAACACGAGGGTCGTGCCCATTCGCGCCAGTCCCGAGCTAGACTGCGCCTGGTTGATCGCGAAAATCTTCTCGTTGGCAGTCAGTATGCCCTCACACACGGTGTCTTCATCGGGTAGGCGATCGTGCCAGCGATCGTGGAAATACTCCAGCAAGGACTCTACTGCCATGCGGCTGGCAACTTCGCCGGCAGCGTGACCGCCCATACCGTCGCAGACGATGTAAAGCCCGCGCGCGCGGGCGCTACCTTGGAGCGGAGTCTCATGGCGCTCCCAGAGACTTTCCATCCCGAAAAAATCCTCGTTATGCTCGCGGCGGCGGCCGATATCAGTACAGCCAGCATCGCTCAGCGCGAGCACCTGTAGCGGCAGGGCGACAGTTGGGACGTCTTCGGAGCCGGTGAGAGCTGCCGTTTTCACGTCGCTTCCATCCCAACCATCGTCGCTGGCAAATGGGACACGAGCGTCCCCCGCACTAACATTTCCAGCTTGCATCGCGAGTGACTGGAGGGATTGCTGTAACTGCTCTACCGTCGCGATCGCGCCGCCGGCCAAATCGTCGCAGAGTTGAGCCAGGAGGGGCTTTTCCAGTCGGTTGCATCTAGCATGAAACCCCTGCCAGAGCCTGCCTAAATCCTGAAGCGACAGTCGAGTCCTAGGTGGATCGGGATAAAGCTGGCACAAGCACAACACCCGGTCTTCATCGAGGCGTAAGTTCTCTGCAACGAGCAGACTCTGTTGGCAGCCAACTTCGCCGAGGGGCTGCCAAAGCTTGCCCATAGCTGCCAACCACCACAGCAATTCCATCAGCGGTGGCCGATCGCGCACCCAGATCTCACTCAACATCGACCAATCGCTACGGTCGTTGACTAACACCGCAACGCGATCGCCCGATTGCCAGGCTTCACGGATGGCGGGAATAGACGGCATGAGATGTTTGGCAAGTTGCAGGTACGGTGCGACGTGGGTTTGAAAGACCTCTCGACTGTTGCCAAGACACTGACTGCCAAGGATATCGAGGCCGGTGCGCTGGAGCGGCTGTTCGTCGAGGACGCGCGCGCGCGCCGGACCTACTTCGGCAGGCGGCGTCCCCAGCAATCGATAGCGCTGTTTAGTGTCGAGATAGCTAGCACCAGAAGCAAACGTGCCGGCAAACTTTAGCGACCGCATCGGAAGGGTACTCGGACCCAGTGCATCCTCAAAACGGGGTGTAAGGGGAGTTAAGATCGCTAGTAATGTAGTGCCGGTCTGCGCGCCGCAATTGCTACAAATAAGGTCGCGCCGCGCCACATCCGCACCGCAATCGGGGCACGGCGCGTGAGTCAGAGACGTTCCGCAGCTCTGACAAATTTCCGCATTGAGAGCGTTTTCGAACTGGCACTGCGGACAAATCAGCATAGCGGGGACGATCGCAGTGGGCTGCGCGCAACAGGCAACTTCGTACGCCAGTTTAGCTCGACTTCACGCGGGTGCGCCTCACTGAAATTATGGGAAATTAAGGTGGTTAGACTGCTTTCGATCGCCTAGCATAAGCTCAATCCAGGTCATACCAAAGACCGCAGGCGAGTGGTTGTCCGGACGATTGCGGCGAGCGATCTTCAAATCCAAGTAAAAACCGAAAGCCCTCAAACGCTCCCCTCCCCTCAAACGTTCCCATATCGAGGATGTGGCAAATTGTCTGATTTTAACTGCTTCTGCAGGTATCAGTTTTGCAAGTATCGGTAAGCTTAAATCAATAAATTAGTATTGCTCGTGCTCTGCAGTCTGTTTGACCTAGCGCATCAATTGTTAATCCTTGCAGGGCTGCAGCTTATAACTTATTAGGAGCGAGAGTCCCATCAACTTACGCGAACCGACGGTATATTGCGCCTTGCAGGATCTGCCAATTTAACCCGCTCCCGAGCCAGACGCTCTCTGTTCTGAATTCGAGCGCGATCTGCCTGTTCGACGCACGATCGAAATTCTACTGGGCAAACGCACCGCAATTTTGAAAATCTCGATCGGCTCGTCCAACACCTGTGATTTCTGGTCCAGTCAATTGCTGACTCTTAAACGACCGCAACCCATCGCGAGTCCCTCGAAACTGCTCTCGGATGCCTCGGCGACGATGAATTCGCACTGCTCGTTCGGCAAATTGCTTTGAGCGATCGCCCACAGCCCTAAGGCTGTGCCGAATACCTATAGTTCCAAGATGGCATTAGCCTCTTAACAAAACTCGAAACTTCATCTCCTCCTTTTTTGTCCGGTAATCGCTGGGGAGTGAGTTCCCAGTTGCTTATATCCTGCGTGCAGTAGCGTGGCACGCAATGTCGAGGCTAATCGAGTTGCTCGAATGTTTGCTGTTGCTCTTCCTCCTGCTTTAAGGGCAGAGGAACCGTTTCATATTCGGGTAGGTTGAGCGCAGGGCGTTCGGTGACGTCGCGCGGAATCAGTGCTGGCAGCGGTTCGGGGCGATCGAGCCAGCAGCTGGCGATCGGCAGCATTCGCTCTAGATCTTCTAGCAAGCGAGGAATCACCATCACAGCATTGAGTTCGCCGATGCGCTCGGCTTCAGCCATGCCCGCATCGACTGCCACCGCCACGTTGGCAACCGTTCCACGCACGATCGCAGTGCACAAGCCGTCGCCGATGGTTTCGTAAGCAGCAAGCTGCACGTCGGCCGACTTGAGCATGGCATCCGCTGCTCCGACCATGGCTGGGAAGCCGCGTGTTTCTAATAGGCCGATCGCGCGATTGCTTAGCCGACTGTACCCGCGCTCCTGCTGTGCGAGCTCTGCCAGTCGCGTTCCAATGGGAAAAATCGCCTCTAGGTTGGGCATCGGGCGAGCCATGACTATCTTCTGGACCAACTGCCCAAACTGGGCCGCCGTCTTGGCACCTTCCTCAACCGCCAAGCGCACATCAGCCGTCCGACCGCGCACGATTGCCGTGCAATAACCGCTGCCGATCTTTTCGTACCCGACCAGCGTCACGTCAGCAGATTTAAGCATCATGTCTGCCGTGCCAACGATGGCGGGGAAGCTGCGGGTCGAGACCATGCCTAAAGCACCGTCGCTTTGGGGGCGCTGGCGGCTGCCCAGTGCGCCGTTGCTAGGAGGAGGCTGGCGGTTCTCGGTCGAAAGCATGGCAGCTGGTTGTTCCATAATGAAATCTTAACTGGCCCAACAAAACTCGGCGGCCGGTGCGATAAGCCTAGGACAATAAAAATACAAATCGAAACTCACATCCAATACGCACGAATACCTAGCCATACCAGACGGCATGTTCGCACAAAACGATTCACAGCAACGCCCTCCCGATTGGCGATCGCACCTCGATCGCTTTGCCCAGATTCGCGCCCGCGAACTAGCAGCGCTCTGTTGGGGTTTACAGCAAGAATGGGGAGATCGTCCGGTTACTATCGGCATCGATTTACGGCCGCAGCCGCATTTTGTCTCCTGCACGCGCGAGGCACTCGAAACTCTCAACCGCAATGCTAATGGCATGCTTCGCGAACTTCTCGGAATTGTCGACGGCCACAAGCCCGAAAAAGAAGTGCTGCTGATCGCGATCGGAGAAGGGCAAATTAAACTCGTCAACTACGAACCCGACCTGGCTCCACCCGATTGCTTCGCTCAAGTCGACTGCGACCTCGATACACTGCTAACTGAATTAGAACGCGAGTTACAAGTTCAGCTACAGAACTAAATTGCAGGTACCAAGCTCGCGGAGCGACACCGAGCTCGGGCAACCGAGCACCTGCATCGACCGGACGGCATTTAGCGGACGGGCTTCATAGCCCCCTTCGATAACTTCCCTAACGACAAATTCCCGAACGAGAATTGCCCTAAAGACGAGCGGGTGGCAGGAAGAAACAAGATCTTCCGCGCCACCCGCAGGCGTTCGAATCAGCCGCGATCGTTAGTAACGAATGGCGTCCGGCTTGTACACGATGAAGCTAACCATCTGGCACTGACGGATGTTGTCGAAGCCGATGACGCGAATGTAAGAATTCGGATTCTCAGAACGGCACTCGCGTACTTCGTTAACGACTTCCTGCGCCGAGGTGGCATCGAACAACGGCAGCTTCCACAGCGTCCAGTGGTGGTTGTAGGGCGTGGGCTCCTCTTCAAATTCCACCGCTGGAATAAAGCCTTTCTCCAGCATGAACTGAATCTGCTTGGCAATCTGCTGGTCGGTCAGCGGCGGCAGATAGGACAGGGTTTCGTAGCGGCGCTCTTTAGGTAACGTCTTCATGGATCCAATCTCGTAGGTAATGTACGAAAAGTGCGAATCGGTCGGAGGAAACAAGCACTGGCAGCGCTCAGGTAGCAGCCTCACCATCGCTGGCAGGCGGGTCGTCATCGCTGCGGGCGGCATCGGTCGGCGGTTCGGGAGCTGGCTTCTCGGCTGACGGCGCATCTGGCGGCGGGACCTCCGAGAGCGGCTCTGCCGAGTCGGATTGCACTTGCGTGAGGCGCTCGAGCAGCTGACAGCGCGTGACGCGGTTGCTCTCGCGCAGACGAGTGCGCACCAAATCCATCAGCCCGTCCCCGAGGCGTTCGGCAATGTGCTCGCGGACGGTAAGGATCCGCAACACCAAATCTTTGCGCTCGACGATAAGGGATTGCAAGTAGGCTTCGCTGTCTTGGAATTTGCCGCTGCCGTCCGAGAACTGCCGCAGCCAAATCGCTTGCGGGGGGTTGGTTTCCGACAGCTGGGCGATAATCTGGCGTACGGCTTGGTAGGTCAGATAATCTTGCAGCGTCTTGGCCGTCTCGCGGACAATGCGGTCTAAATCCAATCGAAGCCTCCTGCGCGGGCCGGAATCGGTCTGGACGCGATCGCGTGCTTAGAGCGTGTCGACCGTCTCGTACTCGAACTTGATTTCCTTCCAGAGCTCGCACGCCACTTTCAGCTCGGGGCTCCAGCGAGCGGCTTCGCGGATGACGTCGTTGCCTTCGCGGGCCAGGTTACGACCTTCGTTACGCGCTTGGATGCAAGCTTCCAGCGCGACGCGGTTGGCCGTTGCGCCCGGTGCGTTGCCCCAGGGGTGACCGAGGGTACCGCCGCCAAACTGCAAGCAGGAGTCGTCTCCGAAGATGTCCACCAGCGCCGGCATGTGCCAGATGTGAATGCCACCCGATGCTACCGGCATCACGCCAGCCATCGACGCCCAGTCCTGGGTGAAGAAGATGCCGCGCTCGCGATCCTCTTCGATGTGGTCCTCGCGAATCAGGTCTACGAAGCCCATGGTGATGGCGCGATCGCCTTCCAGTTTGCCCACAACGGTACCGGTGTGCAGGTGGTCGCCACCCGACATGCGCAAGCACTTAGCGAGCACGCGGAAGTGCATGCCATGGTTCTTCTGACGGTCGATGACCGCGTGCATGGCGCGGTGGATGTGCATCAGCACGCCGTTGTCGCGGCACCAGCGTGCCAGGGTGGTGTTCGCCGTGAAGCCGCCGGTCAGATAGTCGTGCATCAAGATCGGCATCTCGCACTCTTTGACGAACTCCGCGCGCTTCATCATCTCTTCGCACGTGGGCGCGGTGACGTTCAGGTAGTGACCCTTCACTTCGCCGGTCTCGGCTTCCGCCTTCTTCACGGCTTCGGCGACGAACAGGAAGCGATCGCGCCAGCGCATGAACGGTTGCGAGTTGATGTTCTCATCGTCTTTGGTGAAGTCAAGACCGCCGCGCAAACACTCGTAGACAGCGCGACCGTAGTTCTTCGCAGAGAGACCCAGCTTCGGCTTGATCGTGCAGCCCAACAGCGGACGACCGTACTTGTTGAGCAGATCGCGCTCGACAGTGATGCCGTGGGGCGGACCTTGGAAGGTCTTCATGTAAGCGACCGGAATGCGCAGATCTTCCAGTCGCAGTGCTTTCAGTGCTTTGAAACCGAAGACATTGCCGACGATCGAAGTCAGCATGTTGGTGACGGAGCCTTCCTCGAACAGGTCGAGGGGATATGCCACGAACATGAAGTACTGGTTGTCTTCTCCGGGCACCGACTCGATATCGTAGCAGCGACCCTTGTAGCGATCGAGGTCTGTCAGACCGTCGGTCCATACCGTCGTCCAGGTACCGGTAGACGATTCTGCTGCTACCGCTGCGCCAGCTTCTTCCGGTGGAACCCCTGGCTGCGGCGTCACGCGAAATGCCGCCAAAATATCGGTTTCTTTCGGAGTGTAGTCGGGAGTGTAATAGGTCAGGGCATAATCTTTTACCCCAGCCTGAAACCCTTTGGATTTAGCTTGTACCATGTCCTCTGTGCTCCTGATGAGAAGTCGTTTGAAGCTAAGTTCGTGCAAGTCTGAGAAGGAGCGCTCGCGTGCTCTTGCGCGCCAGAGATGCCCGTGCGAACAATGCACCTCCCGAAAACTCAGCAAACCGACGCTCGGTTCCGTCGTGAGTTAGCGCTGTTCATCAGTTCACACTTTAACACGAGGGTGTACGCACATAGCTATCAAGATTAATTTTTTATTAAATCCGTTTTAGTTATCAATCGTAACGCCAACGCAACCAACACCGAAGCTTAGAACCTCTAGCAGAAAGATGGTATCTGCAACGAGAACCCCCTCTCCACCGAGAATAGAGCGATTCGAACCATAAGAGCAATCACTCAGTATCCTATTTATCAAACCACCACTAAGCTGTGTCAGCCCAGTAGTGGAAAGTGTTGGACTTAAATGAATTTGCGCCGACAATCTTTCGGACTGAGAATGCTCGACTGGTTTACAAAAATTCACAGTTTGGCTAGTGCATCGCCACAATCAAATACACGTCGGCAAAATCAAAACTATTGCGATTGCCTTAAAAGCGATCGCGTGAGTTTATGGCTGATTGCGATGCGGGAAAATGGTCGATATTAAGCTTTCAACATAACTGCGGCCGTAGATAGTAACGTCGATATGGCCGTTACGCGTAGCCGACCCATTGCCCTCCGCCCGGGCATTGGTAGCTGATGATTTAGTGTCTGTTGCTTTGTCGGCGTCGCTCGCCTCTGCATCGTTGGAGTCGGTGGCAGCGGCCGGCGGCGATGGCGGCGGCTCCTCTGCTCTAGCTGCGGGAGCGTCCTCGGCTTCGTCCGCAGCAGCTGGCGGCTGCGCCGGGTTACTGTTGGGAAGCGTGGGGTCGCCGAAGATCTGTCCGGCGGCGATCGCAACTGTTGCCGCAACGTCAGTTTGGTAAATCGTTGCGGCCGTTCCGATGCAAGCGTATTTACCGATCGTCCCCCACCCAAACACCAACACCCCTGCGCCTAACATGGCGCCGGTCTCGATTGCGATCGTGCCGCCGCAGGCACTCAACACCGCTCCTGCTCCGATGCACGCACCATCGCCAATGACAATTCGACTGCCGGGGGCGGCTTGGAGCACGGCCCCTGGCGAAATCGTGGCGCGATCGCTCACCGTAACGTCACCGCAAATACAAGCGTCGCGACGAATGACCGTTGGCAGGGAGGGCAAGAGCATGGCGGTGTAAGTGCCTCGCGTGCGGCGAGCGTAGAGGTCCGTCGCAGCTGCAAATGCAGTTTACGGACGCTGGATTGTGGTTTCGAGTACGCGCCGTTTGGCTTTCGGATCGATGCCCAACAAGCGAACGTATTCGCCCTGGTGCTCGTCCAAACAAGCTTCTAGAGCGGCAACTACATCGCGCTCGCGTTCGGACTGAATCGGCGAGCAGCTTTGCCAAGAGTTGACGCGAAAGCGGCGCTTGTCGGCATGTTCCGTGCCGATTTGGTACCCCTGAGCCAAGAGCGACCGCACTTGTTCCAGCGTTTCGCGGCCCAGCCGCGTGCTGTCGATCGCGCGGCTGTAGCCATTGCCATTGCTCAGTCCATTGCCATGGCCGTTGCCGTTGCTGCTCCCGAAGCTGTTGAAAGAGTTAGCGGAGCCTCCATTGAATGAACCCGCAGAGGTGGAGACTTTGCCGTTCGGTCGTTGCACGACCAATTGACCGACACGGCGCTTAACGTTGGCGTCAATAGCGATCGCGCGAACGTACTCGCCGGGGTGAGCCTGCACGCGCGCGGCGAGCTCCGACACTACCTGTTGCAAGCTTGCTGACGTGAGTGGCGGCTCGCTCTGCCAGGAATTAACTCGGAAGCGACGCGGATCGGCATACTCCGTAGCAATCCGGCAACCTTGAGCTACCGGCGCGCGCAACCACTCCACAATGGCGGTATCGAGAGCGGCTTCGCGGAACGCACCATTGCTCGGGATACTTTGACGGCCGTTAACTGCCGACCCACCACCGCGGGCAACGGTCGCTGCGGCTCCCGGCTTGTGAATCAAGACTTCGGCAACGCGGCGCTTGGCTCGCGGATCGACGCCCAGCAAGCGCACGTAATCGCCAGCGTGCTCGGCAATACCGGTTTGAAGCTCGGCCATGACGCGGTCGATGGTCTGGGACTGAATCGGCGTGCCGCTCTGCCACGAATTGCGGCGGAAGCGGCGGTCGTCGGCGTACTCGTACCCGACGCGGCAGCCGCTTGCTAGCAGCGAACGGACCTGTCCGACCAAATCGTCTCCGAAGCCAGCACTTCTCGCACCGTTTCCGTTACCGACAGCTCCATTTGTCGCGCGGGCAGCAATTTTTGTCGCACCGCGCACTGGTGCGGGTTTGCCATTGGGGTATTGCACCGTCATCTCTAGCACGCGCCGCTTGGCTGCCGGATCGATGCCGATCGCGCGAACGTACTCGCCAGCGTGCTCGGCAAGATATCCCTCTAGCGTCGCGATTGCCTCGGACTCGCGCTGGCTGAGGATCGGCGGGCAACTTTGCCAAGAGTTGACGCGGAAGCGCCGCTGGTCGGCGTATTCCGCTCCGATGCGATAGCCTTGTGCGAGCAGGGACCGAATCTGTGCGATCGCCTCGTCGCTCAATAGCGCACTGCCACCGTAGCGGCCGTTTCCGTTTCCGTTGTTGCTGCTCATCTCCGGTACCTCCGAATCGCGAACATTGCGAATACAAGCTTCGTCGCTCGCGCACCGATAGCCCGCGCGCAGCGCTTCATTGACTTCAACCACGTGACGGGCAAACTTCTCGTCGCCGGGACGTACGTCCGGCAGCCGGTCGGCTTGCTGCTGCGTGGTAATGACCGCACCCGAGGGCACGTATTTACCTGGGGGAATTTCCACGTCCTGAATCAGGGCGTGCATCATGACAATGCAACCGGCACCGACGCGGGCGTTGAATACCGTCGAGCGGAAACCGATAAAGCATTTGTCACCAACGTAAGCCGGCCCGTGGATTAACGCCATGTGCGTAATACACGCATCGCGACCGATCCAGACCGAATAACTATTGCCGTCATCGCCGACGACACGCCCTTGCTCTAAACCGTGGACGACTACGCCGTCCTGAATGTTAGTCCCCGACCCGATCGCAAACGGGGAACCCTCGTCGGCGCGGATAGACGTGCCGGGAGCAACCAACACGCCGGCACCCACGCGGACGTCGCCGATCAAATTGGAAAACGAATGAACGAATGCGGATTCGTCAACCTCAGGTTTGGCTAGGTCGTGGGACCAGGGGGTTGGCGGGGCAGGCTGGCTGTAGGCTTTCATAGTCTTCTCGATCTCCCATTGCATCGATAGCTCGGTCGGGGCTGGGGTCTGCTGGCTAACTTGCCCTGCTGGCGCTTGGCAAACTATCGGGATTGCGGACCCGTTCGACCGGCAACTACCATGCCCGAAGGTTGTCCGCTTCAGTAACTGTCACTCTTGCTGTAGATGCGGCCATTTTCACCGCTGACCGTATCGATGATGGCAACGACCAAAGCATCGAGCGGTCGCCGATCGCTCCGGTCGTCCTGACGGGCAGCGCTCCCGCGTGCCACCAACACCCATTCACCGATGCCTGCCCCCACCGGATCGGCCGCGACCTCGTACTCTGGGAGCACCCGACCGTCGAGATCTACAAGCTGCAATAGCAAGAATTTCACGCCGGTCAGGCTGGGAAGTTTGTGCGTGCCGACTACCGTGCCGCAAACGCGCGCGATCTGCATTAGCGTCCGATCGGTCGCGGCGAACCAACCCCTTCGCGGAATTGCTCCACAGCCTCGGTGTAGCGAATCGGGAGCACGTACTCCAGGTTTTCGTGGGGACGGGCAATGATGTGCGTCGAGAGAACCTGACCGCCGTTGACGCGCTTGACCGACTCGGTTCCCGCACTGACGGAGGCCTGAACCTCGGAGACGTCACCGCGAACGATGACCGTGACACGACCGCTGCCAATCTTTTCGTAGCCGACAAGCGTGACGCGAGCAGCCTTCACCATTGCGTCTGCGGCTTCAACCACAGCCGGGAAACCCAGCGTTTCGATCATTCCAACTGCAACTGCCATATGCTCCTCCTTAAATATCGTTGTGTACTTCCGCGTGCGTCCGGTGCGGACGCGATCTCGATCTGAGTCCAATTCCCTACCGGAGCGTCGGGACCGCCCTCGAATTGAGGAGCGGAGCCAGACGGGAGGAACTGGAAGACGTGCCCGACCGCCATCCGCAGTAGGCGGCGCGGCTGCTGGAACTATCGGAACTGCTCGACTGCTTCGGTGTAGCGAATGGGTAAAACGAATTCCAAGTTCTCGTGGGGGCGAGCAATGATGTGCGTTGAAAGCACTTCACCGCCATTGACGCGCTTGGCAGCCTCGATGCCCGCACTGACGGACGCCTGCACCTCTGAAACATCGCCGCGCACGATAACCGTGACGCGTCCCGTGCCAATCTTTTCGTAGCCTACGAGGGTGACGCGCGCGGCTTTCACCATCGCATCCGCTGCTTCTACCACAGAGGGGAAACCGCGCGTTTCGATCATTCCTACCGCAATAGGCATTTTTGCCTTCCTCTCCGTTAGAGCCCAAGCTCACTACTGATTTCGTGAATTTCGTACGGGCAAAAACGCACCCGACGCGCTCGCTTCACTGCCAACAACCGACCAAACGCAATAGCCCGAATCGACTGACCGACAAAGATCCGAGTGCCGCCGCCCCGCCGCAGAAAATTGCGTTAGCGAGCTACAAACTCGCGAGTGCACATGGGCTTGTGGGAGCGAATTTCTCGTACCAAGAAAAGCATAGTAAAGGATGCTCCCTTTGACAATATAAGAGATCATTATTATTTTAAATTCGACTGTTTAGGAAAGTTTAACTGTTGGCGAGCGCCCGCGTTCGTGCCACTCTATAGGTACCAGTTGCTGCCCCCATTTAGAGGGAGTTACGGCTGTTTTATAATTTCTTCAGCACCAGTTTGCTGGCACAGCTGGCGTAGCCTATGGATCCCAATCCAGCCAAGATCGTGCACCGGCGTCCTTCCTATGAGTAGCGATCGCGACAGCTGCGGGGATCGCTTGGCTGAAGCGGGCTTACCAGCAGCGAGGCGCTCGGGTTCTCTGGCGGTTACAATCTGTTCTGCGATGGAGATCGCAAGCAGCCGGCCCGCGTAGCGAGCTTTTTCTCGGCTGACTTAAACGGCAATCGTTCGGGATCGGCAATTAGTTTACAAAACTTAACTAGATCCCAATACAAGGCAAATTAAATGCTCGATTTTCTAGTGCGATATATCTGGATCGTTCCCTTTTATGGCTTGTTGGGGGCGGTGCTGACTTTGCCGTGGTCGATGGGATTGGTGCAGCGTACCGGACCGCGCCCAGCTGCGTATTTCAACTTATTAACTTCGGCGGCTGCCTTCATTCACGGTGCCCTTGCATTCACGGCTAGCTGGGGCGGCGAGCCACGCGAGATTGTGGTGCCGTGGTTGCACGCCGCTGATTTCAAGCTCACCCTAGCGATCAGGGTTTCGCCAGTCAGCTTGGGCGCACTAGGGCTGATCACGGGCATCACGCTGGTGACCCTGATCTACGCGCTCGGCTACATGGAGAAAGATTGGTCTCTGGCTCGCTTCTTCGGCATGATGGGCTTTTTTGAGGCAGCACTATCGGGTATTGCTCTGAGCGATTCGCTGCTGCTCAGCTATGGCTTGCTGGAGCTCCTGACGCTTTCTACCTATCTCTTGGTCGGTTTCTGGTATGCCCAGCCACTGGTCGTGACAGCTGCACGAGATGCGTTTTTAACCAAGCGCGTCGGCGATATTTTTCTGTTAATGGGTTTGGTGGCGCTCTCGAGCTATGGAGTGGGGCTGACATTTTCGGAGATTGACACGTGGGCCCCACGTGCGGAGTTACCGCCAATGTTCGCGGCGCTGCTCGGACTGGCGCTGATTGCCGCTCCCGTGGCTAAATGCGCGCAGTTCCCGTTAAACCTTTGGTTGGATGAGGCAATGGAAGCGCCGAATCCCGCGTCGCTGATGCGGAACTCGGTCGTAGTAACGGCCGGTGCTTATGTGCTGATCCAGCTGCGACCGATCTTTGCGCTGTCGCCAGTCGTGAGCGACTCACTGATCGCAATTGGCGCGCTGACAGCTGTGGGGGCATCGCTGGTAGCGATTGCCCAGATCGATCTCAAGCGCACGCTCAGCCACTCCACGAGCGCGTATCTGGGATTGGTGTTCGTTGCGGTCGGGGCCGGGCAGCTGGATATCGCGCTGCTGTTGTTGCTGATTCACGCGATCGCCAAGGCGCTGTTATACATGAGTGCTGGGTCGGTCATTTTGAGCAGCAACAATCAAAACATTACCGAGATGGGCGGTTTGTGGTCGCGGATGCCGGCAACGACCTCGGCATTTGTTGTCGGTTCTTCGGGACTCGTGATGCTGCTGCCGTTGGGGAATTTTTGGGTGATGGGTCAGTGGCTGCACGAGTTCGATTCGCCATTGCTGTTAGTGCTGTTGCTAGCCGTCAACGGGCTCAGTGCGGTAAACCTAACCAGAGTATTCCGCTTGGTGTTTTTGGGGACTCCGCATCCCAAAACGCGCCGCGCGCCGGAAGCTCCCTGGCCGATGGCACTGCCGATGGTAACGCTAACGTTTGTGGCGTTGCTCGCCCCCCTCGTACCGCAGCGTTGGCAGCCGTGGTTTCAGGACACGGGATCGCTGGCAACAGCTGGTGAGGTGCTCGCACGGAGCGACGTGTTGCTGTTGGTGCTTTCGGGGATACTCGGGGTGGCGCTGGGTGCCGTCGTCGTTCTCCCGCGCACGTGGTCGCGACCGGTGCGAGCGTCATCCCGTTTCATTCAGGACTTGCTCGCTTATGACTTCTACATCGATCGGGTTTACCGCGCGACGGTAGTGCAGCTGGTGGGCGGATTCTCACGGCTTGCCGACTGGCTCGATCGCTATATCGTGGACGGCTTGGTAAATTTAGTGGGCTTGAGTGCGGTGCTAAGCGGTCAGGGTCTGAAATACAGCGCGTCGGGACAGCTACAGTTCTACTTGCTGACGATTTTCGTCGGTGGGGCGTTACTATTCGCGCTTTTGATGAACTGGCAGTTTTAGCAAGCTGCTTTGGAGTACGGCGCAACTGCTGCGGCAGCGCGCTGTCTCGAGGTGTGTTCGGAACCAGCAGGAACGCAAACGCTCGGAGGGCGATCGCGCAAGGGAAACAATGCTCAGTGTTTTGGTTTGGGGTCCGGTAGTCGGTGCAGTGCTCGTAGCTTTTTTGCCTGAGTCGCTGGTCGGTCGCGGTCGGTCGCTGGCGCTGGCGGTCGCGGTTGCATTGTTCGGATGGACGCTGGTGTTGGCGGTGCAGGTCGATCCTACGCAGGTAGGTTCGAGCTTCGAAGAATCCGTACCGTGGCTGTCGAACTTGGGGTTGAGCTATCACCTTGCCCTGGACGGGTTATCGTTGCCGCTGGTGTTTTTGAATAGTCTGCTGACGGTGGTGGCTATTTACAGCACCAATCGCGCGATCGAACGACCGCGCTTCTTCTACTCATTGGTGTTGTTGCTAGCAGCGGGCACGGTGGGCGCGTTTCTGGCGATGGATCTGCTTTTGTTCTTCCTGTTTTATGAAGTCGAACTGCTGCCGCTGTACTTACTAATTGCCATCTGGGGCGGCGTGCGGCGCGCCTATGCTGCCACGAAGTTTTTGATGTACACGGCCCTCTCAGGCGTCCTGATCTTGGCGTCGTTTTTGGGGCTGGTGTGGTTTTCTGGGGCGCAAAGCTTCGATTACGAAGTCGCGCGATCGGTCGGGCTGCCGCTGGGGATTCAGATCGCTTTACTGGTGGTGTTGCTGATCGGATTTGGAATCAAGATTCCATTGTTCCCCCTCCACACTTGGCTGCCGGACGCCCACGTAGAGGCCTCCACACCGGTGTCGGTGTTGTTGGCAGGCGTGCTGCTTAAATTGGGCACCTACGGGCTGTTACGCTTTGGCGTAGGGCTGTTTCCGGACGCTTGGGCCACACTTGCGCCGGGATTGGCAATTTGGGCAGCTGTAAGCGCGCTATTCGGGGCGCTAGCAGCCATTTCGCAACAAGACATGAAGCGCGTCGTTGCCTATTCGTCGATCGCGCATATGGCTTACATCATGTTGGCAGCAGCAGCAGCAACGCCTCTGAGCTTGACGGCGGCCGTCGCGCAGATGGTCAGTCACGGATTAATTTCAGCACTGCTGTTTTTGGCGGTCGGGGTTGTCGGCAAGAAAACCGGCACGCGCGATGTAAATGTATTGCGCGGATTGCTCAATCCCGAGTGCGGTCTGCCCATTGTGGGCAGCCTGACGATCGTCGGGGCGATGGCCAGTGCGGGGATTCCGGGCATGGTTGGCTTTGTTGCGGAGTTTTTGGTGTTTCGCAGCAGTTTCTCGGCGTTCCCCGTGGCGACCCTGCTGTGTATGGTGGGAACCGGTCTAACAGCCGTGTACTTCTTGTTAATGATCAATCGGGTGTTCTTCGGACGCCTGCCAGAGCAGTTTGCCGAACTACCGCCGGTCCCGTGGTCCGATCGCGTGCCGGCGATCGCGCTGGCGGTGGCAATTGTCGTCCTCGGGATTCAGCCGAATTGGTTGTTACGCTGGAGTGAAAGCCAGACAGCTGTGCTGTATCGTCCGGTAGCTGCAGTGCAGGCTTCGCCCTCGCTGTCGGCCGCCACTGCCGGTCCCGTGGCAAATTAGCGCGCGATTTGCTAGCGTTCGGTCCGCGAGAGATTAGAGATTAGAGATGTCTACGAGGCTTAATCGCAGTTATGGTTGCGACTCCCCTTTCACCATCCCACCACCCGCTTGCCGAGGATATCTATCGGCTTGAAGCCGGTGAGGCACTGTTGAAGGACTCACCGGATCACCTCCTCGAAGTTGTCGGCATCTTGGCAAGCTACGGTATTGTGCTAGATGCTTACTCTAAGAATTTGATTTACATGGGAGACTATCAATTCTTAGTCTTCTTCGACTTCTTTAAGTACTGCAACGGCGAAATCACGCTGGCAAAGCTGCTGCGTCACTGGTGGGGCGATCGCATCAACTACGAATATGCCGAGTACACGGCACGCGGCATGATGTGGCACGGCGGCGGCGGGCTGGATGATTACTTGGACACGCCGGACTTTCGCGCGACGGTCGATCGGCTAGTCCGGAAAAAATTTAAGTTCAATCCCGCCATCCGCTTAGTCCATCGAGTGTTTGGCGACTTTACCGTCGAGCACATGCGTTATATGGCATACCTGAGCGGGCTGGGACAGTTCTGGCGGGTGATGAGCGATATCTTCACGTCGTTGAGCGATCGCTACGACCGCGGCGAAGTGCGATCGCTCGCCGAAGTAGTGCAGCACATCCAAGACGGATTAGTAGCGGATGCGGCACGTCCGATCGTTTATAGCGTTACGGTGCGGGGCGAGACCTTCGACCTGCTGCCGAGGTCGGCGGGGCTGACGTTCTTGCCGGATACGGCGATTCCTTACGTCGAGGCAATTTTCTTCAGGGGGACGCCGTTCCTGGGAACGGTGTCGTACAACGCGCAAGCAGGACAGATTCCGTCGGAGCAAGCTGCCTTTGCCTACGGCGCCCTGAATGCCGATCCACTGCCGACGCGCACGGCTGGAGTCCCGCCGACGTTGTTGATGCAGGACATGCGCCACTACGTGCCGGATTACCTACACGAGCTTTACCGGAAGACGCTGCGCGGCGAAGGCGATCTGCTAGTGAAGATTTGCCGCAGCTTTCAGAAATCCATGTTTTGTGTAACGACCGCGGCCATTCGCGGACTCGCACCGCATCCACTCGAGACGACCGACCCCGAGCAGCAACGTGCCAATCGACAGTATCTCGAAGGGTGGATGGATAAGATCGCCCCTACGCGCATTGCCTTTGCCAATGCCGGCTGTCCCGCGCCATCTTGAATTCGACCCCCTTCCCGATCTCGCCACCCGAACTGCAGCGAAGTCGTTCCGTGGGTCTGGTGCTCTGTCAAAAGGAAAGATTAGGGAAGCGGGGACTGCTCAACCTGCGCTGCTGGAACAACTGCCGTTCCCACGAAATGTATCGTCTGTCTCAGTGCTGCCGAGAGCGACACTTTTGACCAGCTCAGGTCGCGTCCGCAGCAGACTAGGGAGATTGGGCGTTAGAGATGGCAGTTTCGCTGAGAGTCAACCGAGGAACTGAGAGCGGAATCGCAAGCATGGGCGGAAATGAGGAACGAGAGCCAGCGAGGGATAGATTGGCAGTTCCAAGTGGACGATGTGCGCCGAAACTGAAGACTCTCTACCCTAAAACTCCTCTTGTCAGAGCACTAGCTTGAGAGAGTCCCGAGGAGTAGGATGTCAGAGAGGCAAATGGGAGTGGTACGGCATCTTTCGGTCTTGTGAGGTACGCTCGCACTTCTCGAACCCTTGCCATTCAGCCAATATAAAAAACATGGGTAACTCACTAGCTTGGTAAGGGCTGTATGCCTAAGAGCCTGTTAAAAAGGGTCTAATCAAGTATCAGACTATCCAGAGCGACCAATAGAAAAGCCTCGAAAATCCTATTTTCTTGCCGCGAGACCTGTACCCGATTTCGCGCAAATCGACTTTTCTAACAGGATCTAAGACCGTAAAGTTTGTTGCTATATTCAATATTTCTGCTACCAAGGATCGATCTTTCAGGCTTGCCGGGTAGATATGAGAAAGGCTGTTCGTGGAAAGAATTCTTCATGACCTTCGACCATGAGCTTTAACCGCGATCGCAATGCGGTCATTCAACAATACGCGAAACTGGCACGCGAATACGATTCTCGATGGTCTTCCTACATTCGGGCCACAACTGACGCAACAATAGAGCGCATTCCACCACTACCCGGTGCCGTACTCGATGTCGGCTGTGGGACTGGCACGCTCATCTTACGCCTTCTCGACGAGTTTCCTCGTTCCGACGTCATCGGTGTCGATGCATCCTTGGAAATGCTTGAATTGGCACGATCGCGCTTGCCAACTCGAGTCAAACTTCAACAGTGCTGGGCTGAAAGCTTGCCTTTTAATGATGATTCTTTCGACACAGTTGTATCTTGCAACATGTTCCACTACATTCGGCAGCCAAGCATCGCGCTCGATGAAATGCTGCGCGTTCTTCGCCCCAATGGAACGTTAGTTATCACTGACTGGTGCGATGACTTCATTACTTGCAAGCTGTGCGACATCTACCTGCGCTGGTTCGATCCTTCGCACTTTCGGATGTATGGTCTGTCGCAATGCCGAGCCTTGCTCGAAGCCGCAAGAGCCAGTCAAATCCAGCTCGAAAAATACAAGGTTACGTGGCTCTGGGGATTGATGACCGCAACTGCACGCAAGCAATCCAGTATCACATTTTAGCCATCGGTTTGCTTCGATCGCGGATGGAACTGTTTGCTGTACCGGAGCTGCGTAGAACGCGTTTTCTGAGTAGGCGATCGCTCGTAGAAACCGGCGATTTGCGATCCTGACCTCTCCGAAATCTTCTGGCTTCCTCAAGCAACCTTATGGCGCAGACCAGCCCGAGGTATCGCTATGCAAGCTGTTGCCCGAGTTCCTGCCGCAGGCGATAAACGATCGCGTTTGGCTCCACCTGTTCGAGGATGTCGCGGATGGTCGTGCTCGGACCCAGCGGACCCCAACTACAACCCCGCTCGAGATAATCCTGCGCTGCCCGGCCGATCGCGTAAGCTCCGTACCCGGCAATCCCTGCCTGCAGCAACGCCGTACCGCCAAACGCCGCCAATCCCGAGCCGTCCCAGCCCACCACTGCCGACGCGCTCTTCCCAAACCCCAACAGCACGCTGCTGACCAATTCTCCGAGCAGCAGGCCACCGGAGCTAAACAGAATCGTGCGCCAGAGTTTGCCGGCCTCGTGGCTTGTCATTGGCAATCCGTACAACCGTGCCAGCGCTCGAATCAGCGCCAAATCCGCGATCGCGCCGCCGATGGCGTCGAGCACGGCAATGGGATTTATCCCCACGGCGATGGACTTATTGCGCGCGTAGCGCCAGATCAGAGCTTCGGCAAGCTCGCGCCGCATCTGCAGGGTCGTTTGAGCGATCGCGACCTCGGCCTCTCGGGCCTGAAACAGGGCATTTAAGGCCAGTAGCGATCGCCCCTCGCGATTGAGAATATCGAGGATTTTGGCGCGGAGCGCATCGATTTGCGGCGGCGGCGTTTCCCATTCATGGCTGTCGGGTGCGTCCGGTCGCTCGACGCGGACGTGCATTGGCGCGGGTGCTGCCGCAACCGTAACGATTTCGTCGGCAGACAGCACCTGCTGCAAGCGGCGACCGCTTTCACCCGCACCGAGCTGCTGCAGTTGTTGGTAAATTCGCTCGCGATCGGCATCTGGATACAGGTCGACCTTGTTGAACACGATCAGCAATGGCTTCTGTGCCGCGCGCAACTCGCACAATGCTTGGTATTCCGTGCGGGTAATGTCGCCCGCAACCACGAACAAGATCAAATCCGACTGCGCGGCCACCTCTCGCGCCATCTGCGCGCGTTCCTGACCGGCGATCTCGTCGAGCCCGGGGGTGTCGATAAACTCCACGATGACTTTGCCGCTGGGAGGCGTCCACCTTGCCGACTGCGGCCAGCGGGTTACGCCGTGAAGGGGTCCGGTGTGCATTACCTTCTGCCCGAGCAAGGCATTGATGACCGCCGATTTGCCGCGACTGACTAACCCAAACGTTGCAATGCGGACGGTCTTGTCGTCGAGCTTCTCGCTGGCAGACTCGATCGTGCGCAGGCGATCGCGCACGGCCGCTTGCAGGGTGGCATCAGGTGGATAGGGACCGTGTCGGTAAACTTTGCCGTACCAAGACAGCGCTTGTTGCAAGCTAGCCCGCGCTTGATTGACGTGCGATTCCTGACGGTGCGAAGCGGATTGAGTCAAAGTCGTGCGTCCTGACCGGATCGAACTTCGTTTCTATGATTGCAAATCTGCGAGTGCAACCCTGTAAAGCAAACCCGATGTCAAGCTGCGATCTCGAGCGATGGAACCCGAGACAGTTGGTTGTGTCGATCTCCGTTGCGCTGTCAGGCAAGTGCTTTGGGGTCGGGCACACAGTTCCTGGCAGTTGTCATCCGCTGAGGGCATAGCGAATACTGGGATAGGTCGAGAGACTAAAGGGGCGATGCGTGCCATGCTGCAGGAAAACCAGGTATTGCAAGAGCGTTACCAACTGCGAACCCGACTCGGGCAAACGGGTGCCGGCCGCCAAACCTGGTTGACTGCCGACTTACAGGCTCGCGAGTTGGTGGTGCTCAAGTTGTTGGCATTTGGACCGCATCTGCAGTGGGAAGAACTGCGCTTGTTCGAGCGCGAAGCGGAGGTCCTGCGCGCCCTGGACCACCCGCGCATCCCGTCCTACCGCGATTATTTTGCCCTCGACGCTGAGGTTAGCGGCGGACTGACCTGGTTTGGGTTGGTGCAAAGCTACATACCCGGTGCCTCGCTACAGAACATGCTCGATGCCGGCAAGCACTTCCTACCCTGGCAAGTCAAGCAAATTGCCACGGATGTGCTGCGGATTTTAATTTACTTACACGAACTCTGTCCACCGGTTCTCCATCGCGACATCAAGCCCAGCAACCTGATTTGGGGCGAGGACGATCGCGTCTACCTTGTAGATTTCGGAGCGGTGCAAGCCAAGGCCGCGGTCACCGGGGTCACCTTTACGGTCGTGGGCACGGGCGGCTATGCACCGCTGGAGCAATTCTGGGAACGGGCACTACCTGCATCGGATCTCTACGCGCTCGGTGCAACGCTAATTCATTTGTTGACGGGCGTGCCGCCCATCGACCTGACCGCAAACGGGACGCGGATTCGATTTCGCGATCGCCTCGAAGTGGAGCCGCGCTTCGCGCTCTGGCTGGAGACGGCAACCGAGGTCGAGAATGACAATCGCTATGCTAAAGCTCGCGATGCCCTTGAGGCGCTGCAATCCTGCGCGACGGATTCCCCCCTGACCGCCTCGCACCACGATCCCCTGCCAGCCCCGTCCTACAGCCCGATCGTCTGCCGGCAGACGCGCGACCGTTTGGAGGTGTGCATTCCCTCACCCGGATTGCACAGGTTAATGCGAGTGGGAACTATACCTGGCGGCATAGCTTTGACATTTGTTGCGTGGCTGATGGTGGTGATTTTAATTTATATTCCCGCATCAGTGCCGTTTGCGTCATTTGCCGTACCGTTTACAGTCATATGGGTGTGGGGGTTGTGGAAGCTGCTGGAGTATTTCTGCGAGCGCACGCAGATTGTAGCCGATCGCTCGCGACTGCACCTGCGCCATTTCATACTCCCGATTTTCGCTCGCAAACGCGAGCTAGCACTCGACAGCATCCTAGAGGTAGTTATGCGCCAGCAGGGCGGTACCTTTGATGTCTGTTTGCGATGTCGTGACGGCAATATCGGTCTCGGAGTCGCACTCGACGAAGAAGAAAGTGTCTGGCTGGTGCAGAAAATTCAGGAATGGTTGCGATCGCCTTCCAGTCCCTAGCAGATCGTTCACTACTGATAAAACGATTACGACTAATTCCAGATACGCTGCCAGCATTTTTGGTAATCGCCCTCTGCAGTGAGATCGGTTTGTTGTAGGATCTCTTTCAGATCTAAGCCAGTGAGGTAGGTCAGGTTTTGCATTTTGCGTTCTTGGCGCTCTCGAACTTGCCGACGATTTCCGCTCAATACTTTTGACTTTCTACTCCTGTCGCAGTCGGCTCCAAGACACCGAGATTCGCTTTAATATCTGGTTATCCCCAAGTAAACGTCACAGTTAGTATTTGATGTACCGAGGGCATATGCTAGCTTGAGAGTATAGGCATTTTCGCGTAGTTCTATGCGATCGCTTAAAGACTACACTATCGTGCTGCGCCCTGATGTCAACGGAACTTTCGTTGCTTATGTCCCGGCGATCGCTGGTTGTCAGGAATGGGGGTAGACCTTAGAGGAAGCCCAAGCCGAACTCTCAAACGTATTTAAGATGATTCGAGACGAGTATTTATAGGCTAATCGAGGTTGTCGAAAGATGCTGAGTTAATGGCAATTCATGCCGGCTAAAGCTAGTGAAATCGAACGAGTCGATCGAAAGTTTGGTTTCAAAAAAGTTCGCCAGAAAGGCAGTCACGCGAGATGGCAGCAACTCGATGGAAGAGCGTCGACGGTCCCAATTCATGGCAAGGCTGAAATCGGGAGTTGGCTATTCCAAGAGACTCTGAAGCAGTTGGGTGTTACTGATCAAGAATTTATCCGGCTGCCCTGTACCAAGCGGGTTCGAGGTCGTAGCTTCTCTGCATTGCTTACCGAAGCCGACGAGCACTACTCAGCCATCTCAATCTTCTGCTCCCAAATCAGCTTGCCTTATGGACGTTAGTTTGGCTCTTACCCTTACTTCTCAGCTAAGGTCTGGATTGTTTTAGGGATCGTTCTTTTGGGAGGCATCCTCGTTAGTCCACTCGGTTGCTACATCCAGCTCTCCGCGATCGCAACCTAGTTCCGCTACGGACAAGGGGTCTGGGTAGCCCCACACTCGAGTCACTGGGCGGCAGGGGAGATCTTCGTCGGCGGGGCGATCGCCGCGAGTCATGGCGCGCTCGGTCTCTGCATCGGGCCCCTGCTAGCGTTGGGACGAACGTGCGGCGAATGTTGTCATCCGCTGAGGGCATGGCGAATACTGGGAAAGGTCTAGAGACCAAAGAGGTGATGCGTGCCATGCTGAGGGAAAACCAGGTATTGCAAGAGCGTTACCAACTGCGAACCCGACTCGGGCAAACGGGTGCCGGCCGCCAAACCTGGTTGACTGCCGACCTACAGGCTGGCGAGTTGGTAGTGCTCAAGTTGTTGGCATTTGGACCGCATCTGCAGTGGGAAGAACTACGCTTGTTCGAGCGTGAAGGGGAAGTCCTGCGCGCCCTCGACCACCCGCGCATCCCGTCCTACCTCGATTATTTTGCCCTCGACGCTGAGGTTAGCGGCGGACTGACCTGGTTTGGGTTAGTGCAAAGCTACATTCCCGGTGCTTCCCTGCAGGCTATGCTCGATGCTGGCAAGCGCTTCAAACCGTGGCAAGTCAAGCAAATTGCCACGGATGTACTGCGAATTTTAATTTACTTACACCAACTAAGTCCGCCCGTTCTCCATCGGGACCTCAAGCCCAGCAACCTGATTTGGGGCGATGACGATCGCGTCTACCTCGTAGATTTCGGGGCAGTGCAGGCCCAGGCCGCCGTCACCGGTCTCACCTTTACGGTCGTGGGTACGGGCGGCTATGCACCGCTGGAGCAATTCTGGGGACGGGCATTACCTGCATCGGATCTCTACGCGCTCGGTGCAACGCTGATCCACTTGTTGACGGGCGTGCCGCCCATCGATCTGACCGCAAACGGGACGCGGATTCGGTTTCGCGATCGCCTCGAAGTGGAGCCGAGCTTCGCGCTCTGGCTGGAGACGGTAACCGAGGTCGAGCCCGACAATCGCTATGCGAACGCTCGCGATGCCCTCGCTACGCTGCAGACGGGCGCGACGGATTTGCCCCTGACCGCCTCGCAACGCGATCGCTTGCCAGCACCGCCCTACAGCCGGATTGACTGTCGGCAGACTCGCGATCGTCTCAAGGTTTACATTCCCGCTCCCGGATTGCGCAAGGTGATGCAATTAGGGATTGTCCGCGGCTGCCTGAATTTGGTGTTGGGTGCGTGGCTGCTGATGTTTCTCGCTGGGGTTTCGATTCTTGTTCTGGGGCTGTTTTCACCACTGACCTTACCGCTTGCAGCCGCATGGGTGTTGGGGTTGTGGAAGCTTTTGGAGTATTTCGGCGAGCGCACGCAGATCGTTGCCGATCGCGCACGTCTGAGGCTGCGTCATTTCACCCTGCCGATTTTCGATCGCAAACGCGAGCTCGCATTCGACAGCATCCTCGGTGTAGTTATGCGCCAGCAGGGCAGTGCCTTTGATGTCTACCTGCGATCGCGGGACGGCAACATCAGTCTCGGAGGCGCACTCGGTGAAGAAGAATGTGCCTGGCTGGTGCAGGAAATTCAGGACTGGTTGCGATCGCCTCCCAGTCCCTAGCGGGCCGGTCACTTCTGATATAATCACCCCGACTAATTCCAGACACGCCGCCACCAGGGTGGGGAATCGCTCTCGGTAGGTGTATCAATAAATTCGGGTTGTTGGCGGAGCTCGGGCAAATTCCAGCCAGTGAGTTGCGCCAGGGTTTGCATTTCGCGCAGTTGGCGAGCGCGGAGTTGCCGACGATACTCACGTCCAGCCGCACAGCTGATGTTACCGCGAAAGGGATGGCGGATGACGTAACGTCCCTGGAAGAACTGCTGGTTAGGCGTCGTCTGAAAGCGCAGATCCTCTGGGAAATCATCAAATGTATATCGCACGTGCAGGCGAGTGATGAATAAGTTTGGAACTGTTCCCGGTTCTGCCCAGAAAACACCCGCTGCCCGCAACTCGTCGGGCGTTAACTGGGGAGCCGAGCAGGGATCGCAGTTTGCCATGTTCCAGGCATATTCGCGGAAGGCAACTCGACGGTTTTCGCGCTGATAGGCTAAGTCGAACATCGACGTGTAGAAGTCGCCAAATTTCCCTTGAACGAACTCCGGGATTTCAACATCGCTGGGCACGTTTACCGTGCGGTAGTTCGCCAACTCTACTTGTCCGGTTGGTGACAGTAAATATACAAGCAGATCTTGTGGACCCTTAGCATTGACCGTACCCAAGCGAATCGGCAACATGAACCGCGGCGACTCGAACGCCATTAATAGCGGTCGCAACGATTGAAACTCGCTCTCAGCATATTCTTCGAGGTTGACCTTGGCGACAAAGAATTTTAGATTTTGGCGAATGTACGGCTGCAACAACCGGCTCGCACCCTCCGGGATGTTGTAGTCGTTCGCTCGCAGCCAGTCTTCAAGTCCGTTCGACTCTTTCGCGCTAAGTATGAGAATGTCGTACTCGCCTAATGAAAAGCGTTCTTCGACGGTGACGCCGTAGCGATCGCCCAACTGCCCTTCGGCATCGTTGCTGACATCCGACGGCGCCGCTCTTAAGTTGGAGGGTGAAACTTCGCGTATGACCACTGGGTCGCAAGGATTTGCGTCGAAGTACTCAACAAGGCGAGGGGCACTAAAGCTATCCAAGCGCTGGATAATCTTCGGATCGCCCACGCGGACTTGGTCCTCTTTTAACAACACGGGCACGGGTACGACGAGAGCAAAATCCTGCACGTCGCCCTGATAGTCATTGGCCATCGTCAGGATCGTGCGATCGCCATCCCGCGCGATGATGACTTGCGACGCCTGGTTGTATAGTTCGGCATTCGCCTGCGACACGTAGAAGCCGCAGAATGCCCGAGCGGGCGCGGCAACCAATAGGGCGATCGCGATCGCGAATCCGAGCGCGCGCACAATCCGGATAAAGCGTTTCATGATTCCTTCCAGTTAGCATCCGAGCGATGAGAAAACCGCTGGCAAGAGTCTTGCCGGGGCCGGCGAACGGAGCGATCGCATCTCGAACTACGCTGCCTTGGGTGGTGCGATCGCGTCGGGTGTAGATTCCGAACGCGATCGCCAGTCAATCTGGGCAGGTGCCCTGTATCCCCCTGCAAGCGGGGTCAGCGAGCAGTTCCGAACAGCCGAACGAAGAATTTGCCATTAATTCCAGATGCGCCGCCACCAGGGTTGGGAATCGCCCCCGGCAGTTACATCAATGAGATCGGTTTGTTGCCGGATCTCGGTCGGATCCCAGCCAGTGAGTTGGGCCAGGGTTTGCATTTCACGTTCTTGGCGATCGCGCACTTGCTGCCGATAGTCGCGCCCAGCCGCGCAGCTAGTGTCGCCGCGATAGGGATGGCGAATGATATACCGTCCCTGGAAAAACTGCTGGTTGGGTGTCGATTGAAAACGCAGATCTTCGGGGAAGTCTTCGATCGAATACCGCACGTGCAAGCGCGTGATGAATACGTTCGGAACCATTCCCGGTTCGGCCCAGAAAACACCAGCTGCCTTTAACTCATCCGGCGTTAACTGCGGAGCCGAGCAGGGATCGCAATTAGCCATGTTCCAGGCATATTCGCGGAAGGCAACGCGCTGATTCTCGCGCTGGTAGGTTTTGTCGAACATCGACGTGTAGAAGTCGCCAAATTTCTCTTGGACGAACTCCGGGATCTCGACATCGCTGGGCACGTTAACCGTGCGATAGTTCGCCAGTTCGACCTGTCCGGTTGGTGACAGTAAGTAGACGAGCAGATCTTGCAGACCCTGGGCATTCAAGGTTCCCAGCCGAATCGGCAACATGAAGCGCGGTGACTCAAAGGCCATTTGCAACGGGCGTAAAGATTGAAACTCGCTCGTCGCGTATTCTTCGAGATTGACCTTTGCGACGAAGAACTTCAAGTTTTGGCGAATGTACGGTTGCAACAAGCGGCTTGCGCCTGCGGGAATGTTGTAGTCGTTCGCGCGCAACCAGTCTTCGAGACCGTTCGATTCTTTGGCACTGAGGATGAGAATGTCGTACTCCCCCACCGTGAAGCGCTCTTCAACCGTGACACCATACCGTTTGCGCGCTTGCGCATCAGCTTGTGACATCGTGCGGGCTGCCTCCTCCAGGGCAGGGGACGAAAATGCATAGGGTCGCGGCGGCGCGCAAGGATCTGCATCGAAGTATTCGACCAAACGCGGAGCGCTAAAACTATCCAGACGCTGAATAATCTTCGGGTCGCCGACGCGCACTTGATCTTCTGTCAGCAAAACGGGGACGGGGACGACGAGTGCGAAGTCCTGTACGTCGCCTTGGAAGTCATTGGCCATCGTCAGGATCGTGCGATCGCCATCCCGCGCGATGATGACTTGCGAGGCTTGGTTGTATAGCTCGGCATTTGCTTGCGATACATAGAAACCGCAGAATGCGCGAGCGGGTGCGGCAACCGCTAAGACAATGGCGATCGCGAGCCCGAGCGTGCGAACGATGCGGGTGAAGCGTTCCATGATTCCTTTCGGTGATTATCTGAGCAATGAGTGTTGTTCGGGTCTGACAATGTCAGTTCCGACAGCGGTGCTTGGATCGGAGTTGGGGATGACAGTTGAGACCAGCGGAAGCGCGGTGCCGGCCAGAACTCGTCGAACATCGGCGTCAGCGGCGCGATCGCGAACAGCGCCCAAAACGGTGCCGCTGCCACGAAGAACCAATGCTGGAGCACGTAGGTTAAGCCGGCGATGCTGGCTGCCCAAGCCAGCCGACCGACGCGCGCGTCGGGAATCGAGCGCGGATCGGTCAGCATAAAGAACGCAAATAGCAACAAACTGCCGCTGCCAAGCTGGTGCGTCCAGACGTGCCAGTCGTAGCCGAGCCACTGGGCGCGGGCGAGTTCTAGCCCGGCAAAGGTACCGAGGAACGCGACCGACGTATCCCATCTCCCGACCTTGCCGAGTACGACACCGGCCGCACCAACAAACAACAACCCGTACCACCAATCCGTTCCCCATTGCCCGGGCGAAACCCAAGCATCGGAGGTTAGAAGCAGGGCAACTACGATGCCAAAATTAGCGGGGTTAAAGAAATGTTTGCCGTGGTTGCGGAAGGCAAACTTACTCGCGATCGCCAAGCAAGCTGCCAGGATTGCCGTCGGAACGTGATTGGTTCGCAGCAATAAGCACAACCCCAGCGATGTGATGGCAGCACTGCGCCATGGGAGCGTCATTAGCGCCCCGAGATCGGGTCCGTAGGTACGCGGAAGCGCGCGACACCACGGTAAGAGTACGGCCGCAAGCCACTGGGTGACAAGGCAGCTGATGACAATAACCACTACCAAATCCGGGCGAATAGTCCAATCGCGGTTACCGACACCGAGAAACAAGAACAGGCTCAGAATAACGATCTGAGCGTCGCGGACGTCTTTGAATGGATCTTTAAACACGATACTCTCCTCAGTCCGGAGACTCTCCTAGATTCCGGAGCGATGGCTCTCAGTATGCCTGCCTTAGCAGCGATCGCGCCCGCCGTTGCAAATTGCGTAACGCGATCGTTACCGAGAACGAGAATGAGCTTCTGAACCTGGAAGCAGTTGCCTAATCCATTGGGATGGGAATTGCCAGCAAAGCAAGAGGTGTGCCGGGCACTCGAACATGGCGATAGCCTGCCCCGGGATATAATATTTCTCGTAAAGGGACTTACTGTCACTTTAAGTTTACGTTGTCAAAATTGGTCTTGAATTTATGTTTTCTCCCACTCCAGTTTTGCTTTAGTCCTCGATTCAAGTCATGTTGAAACGGAGTATAGTTCCTTAGAATCGATTCCTGTATTCACCTCAAGAAATCAAAGAACCTTCGCTCCTTTAGCTGCATTGCGCTAGACTCGGATCGGTGCTCCCGTTGCAATTATTGTAGTGCTGTACAGTGATGGAAGTAGTTCTAAAACGTGTCGATACATGTAACTTTGCTCTGAGTACAAATGCGAAAATACATCAAATATGGACTCAATCACGATGGCAAGCAACGATATAAATGTAAAGCTGGTCGGTCGTGACTCTGAGAAGTGTGGGATAGGTCGCGACATCCTCCCAGGTCCAGCCTCAGTCCGTGAGTCCAGCTTATTGTGCTGCGGTGCTTCCCCATCGTCTGTGCCGCCAGACCCAGTTGTAATCGCTGACGATCGATTGCGTCGTCACTTTTGTCTCCTCCCAGATCTTGCCAAACTTCTTCTGTCAGCGGTGCCACCGTTCTGCTTGCTTCTCAAGATGCCATTTGTCCTTCGAAACGCTGTAGGCTCTTCTTCTCGACCAGGAGCTGCTGCTGTGTCCTCAGCACTTGCCCGTACCCACCGCACTCATCGGTACACCAGTACGCACAGTCGGTCTTACCTCCCGGGTTCGCCACCAGCTTCGCCAGAAAAGGTTGTTGTGCTTACCGACCCGCCCACTCACCTTCACTCAGCCACCTTTGGTATGAGTGATTCCAATCCAGCAGTCGCATCGTTCGCAATCATGGGAGCGGCAGCGCTTCTACATTTTTCGATCGAGGACCGCATTTCATCGGCAGCTATCTGCCCGCTGCTCAGTCCCTAACCTCCTGAGAGTAGATGAGTTGCGCCTTCTGGCTGGTAGCGCGGATGAGGCTATCGACAGTGGCGTCAGCGCTCTCACTGCCGCGGCTGATGCCAAGCAAACGGGTGCCCTCAGCGTATGCTTCAGGATGCGTATTCGAACTCGGGCGTCACTTGGAGTCGGCAATATATAGGGTGTCGAAATATTTAGGGCGTCGAAGGTCCTGACAAAAGTATGCTTGCATCAAATGCACTTAAAGCGCTTGCGGCCGTTGTTGATGCATCCTCGTTTTGGGTTTTGGGGCGGTCCAGAGGGGACAGTTGATTGCGACGAGTCTCGATCGTTGTCTTTGCCTTCTCTAAACTGTCCGACACCACCTTGGTTCACGACCCCGCTGACCGCCTTGCACGCGGTGCAAAGATTTTGCGGGAGGCGGCGAGAGCTAGTATCACTGGAAGGCGTCTCAACCCAATCGTTTCGGGCCGCGGCGCAGACGCTGATGAGCGATCGCGGCGTTCCGCTGAGGATCGTCCAGTAGAGATCGGGCCGCGCCCTCTCGAAACCTTGCAGCAGTATCTAGGTTCTGCTGAAAAAGTCCACAGAACGAATTTAGGAGGCAGAGAGCTTATGGAATCAGGCATTTACCATCTAGCCCCAGCTTTTTGCCTCGGATTCGCGTCCCAATTGCAAGGGTTTTGAGGTTCTGGTGCCTATAACCTTGCACTTTTCTGGCAAAGAAAACGCTGAGATCCTTTCATTGCGAACATTCCAGCCTTTTTCAGCAGGACCTATCTAGAGACCGCCCTCAACCTGTTGAGGGCGCAATCTCGGCACACGAACGAAGCTCCAAATCCCCGTCGCTCTAATCGGAAGCAGGCGAACTCCCTACCCTGTCTGGCTTCTACTATCTCTAATACCGATAATTACCCTTATCGGTATTAGAGGTAACCTTTTCAAGCCAACCGATCGCGCTCTGACAGGGTGTTTTGCGGGGTTGCTTACCGAGCTCGGGCAGCCGACTCATTTGTGCCGCAATCCCAGGGTGAATGTCCTGAATCTCGGTTCGTTCAAACCGGCAAATTCCCCAGTCCGCACCTAGCGGTCCGGTGCAGCGGACAAGACCGAGGGGCAACCACACCCGTCGCGCAATACTACAACTCAGATGGGACGACCTCGACGTCAAGCTCCAGTTCCAAAGGAGGGATGGACTCAAATCCCGAAGTCTCCAATGGGGGAACCCAGTGATCCGCATAGACGCTATCGTCAATGGTCAAAGGGTCGTCCTCAAGTCTCAGCTGACTCTCCTGTAATACGCGAATCTCGGACTCAAAGTTCGACCGCCCGCTATCGAAGAAACGCTGGCTGGGAGAAATACCGCGACTGGATTCAGCAGTTGCCTCGCTGCTCCCAGGCGCGGCCGATGCAACTTGCCCGATCGCCGCACTCGGGAACACAAAAACTACAACGAGACTTAGCACGCCGATACCTAGGCATCGCATTGGAGTTCTCATGATTGACCTCCTGCAAGCAGATAGCTACAAGCAATGCAATATGTCTCATACTCCCATTGTAGAAAATTTCTACGCATGCCAATAAAATATCAGAGCCTGGAGAGCGCCTCGCAGCACTTCCCCAGACCTGTCTTTGGGTCCCAATCTCCCTCGTACACTAACGAACTTGGCTGTTCGCGACCGCTGGGTGATTTACCAGCCTATCCGCCACGTGCCGGTGAGTTAGCTCTCGCCAACGTAAAGCTCCGAGCAAGACAGGCGTGCACTGGTGACACCCTCGGATGATGGGTGGCATACACGAAGAACCGCGTGCGGTGGGGCTGCAAACAGGAAACGCTCGCCCGGGAAGACGATGCGCTCCAGCTGCCAGTCGGCAACCCCCTCCCCCGTCAATACGGCAAGACGGTCTGATGCATTGCGGTAGCAGCAAAGTTGCTTAGTATCTGTGGGCAAAGAAGCAGTTGTAACAATCTTCATGTCCGTGCTCAAAATTTTGTTGTGGTATACGCTTGCGTTGCTGGTAGGACGGTTGCACTCATGACAGAGCTAATCACCGTCCTGGAAACAGTATTTACTAAAGGGTAAAACCCCCTCATTTTTACCTAAAGCCGGTCGGATATGGCATCCGCAAACTTGCGGAAAACCCATCCATGACGCTCTTGCAGAGTCAGCAGCCTTAGTCGAAGTCAAGCCCGGACTGAGGTTGAGAGCTTAAAGCGACCTTAACATTCTGCGATCGCCCGCTCATCCACCCTACGGCATACCGCCAGTCTGCCGTTTTGTTTGCTGTGGCTAACCAACCGAGCAACTCGACCAGCAGGGAAGCCTAGACTAGATAACCACCTGGCTATATAGTGATTTAGTTGATTACTTTTCTTCGCTATGTCACTTCTTCCTACGGAGCCAGGTATCTCTGCAGCCCCAGATGCCAACCACCTCCCCGCTACCGAACTGCCCCCTGAAGCTTTGGCAATGATGGCAGACTTTTTCAAGGCACTTTCTGAGACCAGCCGTTTGCAAATTGCGTTCTGTTTGCAAGCTGGTGAGAAGAACGTATCTCAAATAATTGAAATAACATGTCTTGGGCAGGCAAACGTCTCGAAACATCTCAAGAATCTCACTCAGGCTGGGGTTGTTTCCCGCTCTCAGCGCGGCAATAGTGTCTACTACCAAATTGCCAATCCCCTCGTATTTCCCATGTGCGATCTCGTACGCGACTTTCTACTCAGCCAAGTTTCGCAACAAAACCAACAGCTCGAGCGTCTCCGCACCCTTCAACAGTCAGAGTAGTTAACTGATAGGGATCCTGGCTTCATCCTCCATCTACATCGCTGGTCGGCAGTTGCCGGATTCTTAGCGCTCGCTAGCACGCGCTTCAAAATTGGATCCGCGCCGAATTGTTGAGGCAGAAATTCGAATATCCTGGATTCAGAACACCATGCGGATCGGATCTAAGTATTGTTGATATACAATTATTGCGGAATTAGATTGTCAAAATTTAAATGAAAAATCAGAAAGTTGTAGTAATTTTTTTGTCACTCTTTTAAAGTCAATAAAATACAGAAAGAACTTTTAGAGCAATGGAGAAATTAGCGTATTTCTCGCAAATAATGCCATTTAGGCTATTAATTAAGCAATAGTACTCATTAAACTTATGCTATTCGCTCATATAACTGATTAGTTATGTAGGTATTTAGCCGACCTCCGGTGAAAAGCTTTGGTGGGGAGCTCTGGTAGAGTTCAGATGCTAAGGAATGTTTAGAAAGCGGCAGCTGCAGCAACCATGTGGATGCAAATCGCAGTAGCGATCGCCCGCGCGACGGGTACGGTATTTGAGATCGAATCGCGGCGCCCGGTTGGCGGTGGCTCGATCGCTCAGAGTTACGCGATTGCGGGTGGCGATCGCACCTTCTTTTGTAAGTTTCAGCGCGGCGTCGATCCGGATGTGTTTGCGGCCGAAGCACTTGGGCTCAGAGCGATGTTCGACACCCACACGATTCGGGTTCCGGAGCCGATTTGTTGGGGTGCCGCCGAGGGTGCTGCATATTTCGTTATGGAATGGCTGTCATTTGGGCGCGGAGCTAGTGCGGCGGCTTGGGACACAATGGGACGCCAACTTGCCGCCATGCATCGCCGAGGTGCGAGCGATCGCTTCGGATGGGAACGCGACAACACCATTGGTGCGACGCCGCAGGTCAATCCCTGGACCGAATGCTGGGCGGACTTTTTTGCCGAACACCGCATCGGCTATCAACTGCAGCTTGCGCGCCAGCACGGTGGCGACTTCCCCGACCCCGACCGCGCGATCGCGGCCGTGCGGTCGGCGCTCTCCTGGCATCAACCGCAGCCGTCGTTAGTTCACGGCGATCTGTGGAGCGGCAACGCGGCAGTAACGACCGATGGCGAGCCTGCGATCCTCGATCCGGCAACGCATTACGGCGATCGCGAAGTCGACCTCGCCATGACCGAACTCTTCGGTGGCTTTCCAGCAGCGTTCTATCGCGGCTATAACGCAGAGTGGCCGCTCGATCGAGGCTATTGCGAGCGCAAAGATCTCTACAACCTCTATCACTTTCTCAACCATTTCAACCTTTTCGGTGGCAGTTACGGTAGCCAAGCCCGACACGTGCTCGATCGCCTGCTCCAGACCTAGGGCGGGCGCGACCGCCGCGCTCGTTCTACCAGGGAGCGGAAAAAGCCTGCGATATACTGAACGGGCTCAAGATGACGGTAGGCACGTGCAGGCGGTGATGAGTTGACAGGCGCTGGCTCGATTGGGATGCGATCGCTTGCTGCTGCAGTGATGTCAGGTTGGCTGCCGGTCGGGCAGACCGCTCCCCAGGCGGTGCCGCTCGATCGCCTGTGGTTTGAGGGCGCGCTCGGGGCAATCGCCCATGCCGACACGCTCTTTGCTCGGCTAATCGATGCCCTCCGAACGGTTTTTTTCTGGGAAATCGCGGGCGTACCGCCGATCCTGCTCTGGTTGCTGTGGGGTGGCATTTTCTTCACCGTCCGCATGGGGTTCGTCAACATCCGCGGCTTCAGACACGCGATTGCGATCGTCCGCGGCAAGTATGACTCCAACAACAGCGCAGGAGAGGTATCGCATTTCCAGGCCCTGTCCACAGCGCTGTCGGGGACCGTCGGGCTGGGCAACATTGCTGGAGCGGCGATCGCGGTGCAACTAGGCGGACCGGGCGCGATCGTTTGGATGACGCTGTCGGGCTTGCTCGGGATGTCTAGTAAGTTCGTCGAGTGCACGCTAGCGCAGCAATTTCGCGAGGTGCGCGCAAACGGCACGATTGCTGGCGGCCCCATGTACTATCTCTCGCGCGGGCTGGCCGCGCGATCGCTCCCGCGCCTCGGGCGAGTCCTCGCAGCGTTCTTTGCCGTGCTGTGCATCGGAGCAGCGATGGGCGGGGGCAACATGTTTCAAGCAAATCAGTCGTGGGCGGCATTGGCAAGTACGGTTCCGTGGTTTGCCGAGCGCGCCTGGGTGTACGGGGTGCTCCTGGCAGCGCTCGTCGGACTAACCATCATCGGGGGCATCGGGCGCATCGGGGCAGTAGCAAGCAGTCTCGTGCCGGCAATGGTGGCGGTTTACACCGGCAGTTGCTTATTGATTTTCTGCCTGCATTGGAGCGAACTGCCCCACGCGATCGCCACCATCTACGGCAGCGTCTTCCAGCCGGGGGCCCTCAGCGGCGGTTTTGTTGGCGCGTTTGTACAGGGATTGCGACGGGGCGCATTTTCAAATGGTGCGGGCTTGGGGGCGGCATCGATCGCCCACGCCGCCGCGCGGACTGACGAACCCGTGCGCGAGGGAATTGTTGCCACGCTCGAGCCGGCTATTGATACGGCTATTATTTGCAACCTGACAGCTGTGACCATTGTCGTGACAGGCGCAACCCAAAGCACGGCGGCATTGGACGCCGACGGCGTGCAACTAGCAGCCGTAGCGTTTGCGACAGTAGTCGATTGGTTTCCGTTTGTGCTGACAATTGCGGTCTTGTTATTCGCGTTTTCGACGACGATTTCCTGGAGCTACTACGGCGAGCAGGCTTGGGTTTACCTGTTCGGAGAAGACAACACGCTTGCCTACAAACTGTTGTTTATCGGGGCGGCTTTCGTCGGCACCATTTTCAACCTCGACACCGTTCTGAACTTCAGCGACATCATGCTGTTGGCCATGGCAATCCCCAACCTCGTGGGCTGCTTTCTACTCTCCGGGGACATTGCTGCAGACCTGCAACTTTACTGGCAGCGCCTATCGCTAGAGAAGACGGGCGCGATCGCCAGCGCCCCGCATATCGCTCCCGAACGCGAATACACCAGTAGCACGCACGACTGAGGGGCATCATCCGTGCCAACTTCCGCGCGGCATCGGTCGCGCGTGGGCAATTACCGTAAAATCGACGTAATTCCTGAATCGCAACGGGTGCGTCCGGTTGCGAGCCAATCAAGTAACCCGTACCGTATCGTCGTTCATGGCTACTGCTTCTTCCTTCGATATCGTCAGCGACTTCGACCAGCAAGAAATGGTCAATGCTATCGACCAAGCGCGACGTGACATCACCACTCGCTACGACCTCAAAGACACTAAGACCACCGTGGATCTGAGCGCTGAGGCGATCGTCATCAATACCGATAGCGAATTCACCCTCGACGCCGTTCACGGCGTCCTGCGCGAGAAAGCCGCTAAGCGCAAGCTCTCCCAGAAAATCTTCGATTACGGCGCGATCGAGTCCGCCAGTGGCAGCCGCGTGCGCCAAGAAATTAAACTCAAGCGCGGCATCGAGAAGGACCTCGCCAAGCAGATCGTCAAAGACATCAAAGACGAGTTTAAGCACAAGAAAATACAAGCCTCGATCCAGGGCGACTCCGTCCGCGTTACCAGCAAATCCAAAGATGACCTGCAAGCTGTCATCCAGCACCTCCGCCAACAGGACCATCCGGTCGAACTGCAGTTCGAGAACTACCGCTAGCTGCCCGATCGCCTCCTCGTGGAACTGCTAATTGCAACGCGACGCGGGACGTGGGCAAGCTTGAATCCCTGTGATAGGCTAGTTTGAGTGTCCAAAAAGGCACGAAAGCGGATGTGGTGGAATTGGTAGACACGCACGTTTGAGGGGCGTGTGGCTTACGCCTTGCGAGTTCGAGTCTCGCCATCCGCATACAATCATTTACCAGCCTTTGCCAAGGTCGCTTCAGGACAAGAACCCTTCTCCGGCAACCCGCAAACTCAACGCAACAGTGCTGGCTGAGATGCACCGCTCGCCTGGATCGCGGGCTCAAGCCAGGCAAACCGCGTTATAGTGAAAATAAGGTTAAGTTTTGTAACGCTGACTAACGGCAATAGTTATTGACGGCAATAGTTATTGATGCTCCAAGACCGTGCAACTAGCACCACGCTGCCGACATCCTGGCATGCACTCGCGCCGCTCTGGCAGGCCGGTGAGGATGTTGTTCAGGTGGGATTGCCTCACAAACAGCTTGCCCCTGCTTGGCAGATTCTGCTGCTCGGGGACGGTTCGCCAACGCGTCACCTGCGCTTGTTGACTCGGGAGCCGATCGAGGTCGACGTGATCGATATGTCACCGATTCCCGACGGCGACGACGGCGCACCGACACAGATTCGGGCGGTCCCGCATCCGCATTTGCGGAGACAGGTCTGGTTGCGGACGGCGTCCGGACAGCGCTTAGCATATGCAACCTCTTGGTGGGATGCCAACTTGGTGGACGAGTACTTACAGAATCGCACCCTGCCAATTTGGGACAATCTCTCGCGCTTGCACACAGAGCTCTATCGCGATATTCAGGGCGTATATCTCGGTCATTCCGTCGAGCTAGAGCGAGCATTCCGCGAGCGCGGTCCGTTTTGGGGACGACACTATCTGTTTTGGCACGACGGACAGCCGCTGACGTTAATCTACGAAGTGTTCTCGCCCTATCTGCGTAAGTACCTTGGCGAGCCGAGCAGCAACCATCAGCATCGTTAGTATCGGCGGCATCTAACGTATTGGCATCGAATTACCAAATATGCAATTTCTGCACCAGTCCGGTCGGGTCTGGACTTGAGCCCCATGGGCACACTCGACGTGCATTCAACGTGAATAACGTACGCCCCAGAATTCCGATTACCTCCAAGGGCAACTCGAAAAATTGCCGGAGCGTCGAGTAGTGGCAGCTGAAATGACCTTCTTGCCATGTGGTTGCCGTGCCGACCTTCAGCCTTGAGCGAATTAATCGAGGTGCCCTGCACAGACGCGGCTCAAAGCTTACCTCGACGCGCGCGAGTCATTTGCCTCGGTCCCAGACTGCTGCTTGAAGGATCCCTGCTAGCGAACGACACCTTCAGTAACCGAACGCACGTCACCACCATCAAGCGAGCCCGGCGTCCCCCGCCAGTTGAATCCATTGAGGCGGAAGTTAATCTCGCCGATACGCTTCTCGGCGTTATAACTGACTCGGAGGTTGTACGTTCGGCGGCTGTACTCGAGCGAGTAGGTCGTGCTGATAACTTCACCCGTTTCGAGATTGAGCGAAGTCCGGACGCTGGCTCGAATCGGACCGACAATCTGCTGGACGAGTCCCAACGCAAGGCGCTGGCGATCCTTGAGGCGGTCGAACTCAAACGGCGATTCGCCAGCGAGGGTTGTGTTCGTGTAACGAACGCTAATGCCGGTGTAGTCGAGGAGCAAGCGAGAAAAATGTCCGAACTGTCCCTGCAGTCCGACCGAGCCGCTCAGCGAGTTTTGTGAGTCGCCGTTACTATAACCGGTTAAAACACCTGTCGTACCGATGACGAACTTGACATAAGGCACTATCGGTGTGGACGTAAAGCGCAAACCGGCATCCGGGGTGGGCGGTAGTCCTTGTCCGCGCCAAAGCGAATACGACCAACTTAAGGATGTCGCAGCTTGATAGCGGGTGAGCGTGATGCGATCGTTTTCGCGGTCGTCATCGAGCAGATCGTCGCGATCGGTATCGGCATTAACCCGCTGAACGCCACCTTGGTAGCTAAGACGCAGACCGGTGTTGCCAAATACAAATACTGGCGATGATAACACCGCCCCGAAACTCGACCGCACTGTCTTCAGTCCCAGCGATCCGTTGAACAGCCGATCGCGGAAACTTGCCTGTAAATTGAGGTTGTGCGGTCGTGTCAACGGGCCAATACTCTGCTGCAGACGCAAATTAGCTCGGACTTCCTCGGGAATGTCCTCGGTATCCAAACTATTAAAAATGGCGCGACCGATAAGACTCGTTCGCGGTCCGGCAGACCAGCCCAATCGGGATCTCACCCCAAAAGCCGCGCCGTTGAGAGCTCCAACCTCGGTAAACGCACGCTGGACGTTGTATTGCGGCGAGATTTCCAGATTGAATCTTGGTCGGTCGATCGCGTCGAAGGGACGTTCGATAAAGACGCCGCCGCGATCGCCGTCATCGAAGCCGATGTTGAACAAACCCGGATCGCGGTCGCGGCGGTCGAGGACGACGCGGTTGCGAAACGTCGGTATGGCAATACCATCGTCAAAAACAATGCGCGATCGCGTCGTTAGGACTTCGTCGCGCTCGGGATCGATACTCCGGAAAATGGCGGTATCCGCGCGCAGCTCTAGCTCGGGTGGCGAGAACGGATCGTTGGTCAGACGCACCTCCCTTGCCTGCCAACCGTCGGCATCAAAATCTACGCGATCGGCGCTGAAGCGAATGCGACCGATCGTGCCGGCCCGTTCGCCGCTAAAGCCCCCGGCTAAGTTGATTCCATCGTCGTCATCGTCATCACCGCCAATGCCCAGACCTCTGACTTCCAGTCCAAAACCGACATTGCCGGTCTGAATAACATCTTGAAGCGGGCTCTCTGAAGCTGTCGGCGCGCTTGCATCGTTCGGCAAGCTACTCGACAAGGTGAGGTCGCGTCCCGTGGTCGGCTGGTATACCACCCCGTTAGCGTTGTAGATCGTCCCGCTATTGCGGACGAAGTAGTAAACAAAGCGCTCCCCACGCAAAACCTGCTCGCCCCGTTGCAAAGACACGTTCCCTTCGGCAACGGCAATCCGATCGCCGACGTTAATCTGCAAGCGATCGGCTTCCATGACGCCGTTCGTGAAGCGGACGACAACGTTCCCCACAGCCGTGGCAACATTGGCCTCGCGATCGTATTCTTGGCGATCGGCCGTCACTTCGAGAATGCGGACGGTGAGTTCGGCAGATGTATCAGGGTCGGGAGCTGGCTCGGTGAGCGTTGGCTCTCTGACAGGAGAGGTTTCCCCGTCGGCTGCTTGTGCAAGCGTCCCAGGCACCACGAGCAAGACTGGTGGGGCAGACCCATTGCGTTCTCGCAATTGAATGCGAGCGGTCTTAGATGATTCCGATACTTTTTCGCTGCCTTTTTCGCCGTCCTTTTCGCTGTCCTTTGCTTGACCATACGATGCGTCCGCGATCGCGTTATCGCTGGCATGCGGAGTACCCAACAGCGCAGCATCCGTACTGGCAGACCGAGCGAGTTCGCGAGTTGTAATAACGGGGGCGAGATCGTCATTAGTCAGCGGTGGACTCGCTCGCACAAACTCTACTGCCCCATCTGCCACCGGCGCGATCGCTGCTGGTGGAGATGGCGATTGGCGAGGGGCAACATCGGAAGCAGCCGAAACAATCGGCGCAGCAGGGGGTGCAGGCGGCGGAACGTAAGGCAGGGTCATCGCAGCAAAAATGGTGCTCGGGCAGCAGTTACCCGGTGAAGCAGGGTCGGGCTCGCGACAGCAAATCAGCTGCAACCGGCAATCCCTAGGGATGCGATCGCTGCCACCTGCTGCCGTCATCGCTGGAGAACCTTACCACAACACGCAAAAACCGCGAGCGGTAGGGATGAACATTTGGGCAGGTCAAAAACGGAGTGGGGCGAGTGCGCACTCGCCCCGCAGTTGCGTCAGCGACCTTGCAGCCGTTAGTCGAGATCGCGGCGGTTCGGGTTCCGAGACGGGTCGTTAGACAGGAAGCCGAACACGAACAGGGCGATAAAAAAGGTAACGACGATGTAAACCGCAATTTTGAGGGTAGCCATAATGCGCTCGGACGCTAGTGCTCTAAGTGACTCAGAAAATCATATCGCTTCGTGGGGATCGCTGCTGCTCCCGATCGCTTGCTCGATCCGCACGCTTTAAGATGTAGAGAGCTTTAGCTTCCTAAAGTTTTACAACGAATTCCTGATAAACCGTGACCGCATCACTCACACCCCACCACCCTGCCAGGGCGATCGCGTCGCACGAATGGACTTGGCAAGGCGAACGCATTGCCTATTTCGATGCCGGGAGCGGCCGGCCGCTCGTATTGATCCACGGCTTTGGCGCGTCGTCAGGGCACTGGCGCAAGAACGTACCTGCACTGACAGCGGCAGGCTACCGCGTATTGGCGATCGACCTTTTGGGCTTTGGTGCATCGGAAAAACCCGATCGCGCGGATTACTCGGTGGAGTTGTGGGAGCAGTTGCTGGTCGATTTCTGGCGCGATTGCGTTGGCGAACCGGCAGTTTTCGTGGGCAACTCCATCGGCGGGTTGCTGAGCCTGGCAGTCTGCGCGCACCATCCCGAACTAGCTGCCGGATGCGTGCTGATAAACAGCGCGGGCGGGCTCAATCACCGACCGGAAGAGCTGGTTTGGCCGCTGGGCGCGATCCTCGCCAGCTTCGCACGCCTGGCCGGCGCGCCAATCGTCGGTCCGCTGCTCTTCAACCGCGTCAGCCAACGCGGGCAGATTCGCCGTACGCTCCGCCAGGTCTACTGCGATGCTGCAGCGGTGACGGATGAGTTGGTCGATCTAATTCACCAACCCGCGCGCGATCGTGGCGCGCAAAAGGTGTTCGCTCGCGTCTTGAACGCACCGCCAGGACCGCGTCCGTCGGAGCTGTTGCCGCACGTGTGCTGTCCGCTGTTGGTGCTTTGGGGGGAAAAGGATCCTTGGACGCCCATTAGCGGCGCGACCGTCTATCAAGACCTCAGCCGCGATCGCGAAGACGTAGAGTTCTACGCCATTGGCGAAGCCGGTCACTGCGCCCACGACGAAAAACCTGAAGCGGTGAACGATCGTCTCTGCACGTGGGTGCGCTCTGCAGTCTGGACGCAATCGTCGGCAACAATTTGACCTACCCGTGGCTGGACCTCTGACTTCCGCAACCGCTGGTTTGCTTGCAAGGTCTTGAGCCGGTTTGGTAACGCTCGTGGGGGCGTTGCCGGCCATCTTGCCTATCAAAATTACGCGGCGAGTCCAGTGGGCATGCTCGGGTTTGGCGGCGGGGTAATACCAATTTGTATAAGGTCTACGACAGATGAGGTAAACAATCCCGATCCGCCATCTGTCGCAGCAGTTCCTAGATTTGGTATAAGGTTTGCCGTGGCAGCGTTCTCGCTTGAAATAATGAAGCGCAGCGACTACGAAATAATTGATAGTTTTGGCAATGCTGCCCCTTTGAGAGTCTGTTGGTTTGCGGAAAGATGTGTGGATCCAACCCATTGATAATGAGTCGCGCTCGTTCCAGCAAGCTGCGTTTCCCTGCCGCGCAGTTGCGCCTTGACGATCTGTTACCGACCGTGCAGTTTTATTGCGCTCTGGAAAAGTCGATGCATCGAGGTCGGCGATCGCGCGGATAATCGGGGCGGTTGCATGGGGGTCGTGCGATGGTGGTTACTAGGATCGAAGAGAAGTTCCCGCTCCGCCTGGCAGACGTAGACTTGACTCCGCGCGGACGGGTCCATCCCAGTCCCCAGAGCTGGCGCGACCAGTTTCTCTATCAACTGCTACCCGATCGCTTTAGTGACGGGCGCGAATCCAGCCGACCACTATACGATAGCGATCGTCCGGAGATCCATCGCACGCGTGACAAGACACGCTGGATGAATGCCGGCCGGCAATTTATGGGCGGCACCATCCGAGGCATTCAGAGCAAGTTGGACTACCTGCAAAACCTCGGAGTGACGGCTTTGTGGCTCAATCCACCATGGCGGCAACGAGCCGAGCAAAAAACCTATCACGGCTACGGCATCCAAAACTTCCTCGATATCGATCCTCGCTTTGGTACGCGTCAAGACCTGAGAAATTTAGTAGACGCGGCCCACGATCGCGGTATGTACGTCATCCTGGACGTCATCTACAACCACAGCGGCAGCAACTGGTTTTATCGCGATGAGTCTACTGGCGAACCTTGCACGATGTTGCCGTATCGGGGCTGGCCGCCCTATGCCATTCACGGCTATCGCACTACCGAAGGCAAGAGTATTGCCCAACCCGTCAACCTCGACGATGGAGTTTGGCCCGAAGAGTTTCAAAACCCCGATTGGTATACTCGCGCCGGGCAAATCGTCAACTGGGACCGTCCGGGCTGGGAAGACCCGATGTCTCCAATGGCAGAATACCGACGGGGTGATTTCTTCGAACTGCGGGACCTCAACCTAGAAAATCCCGAGGCGATCGCCGGGCTGATCGAGGTCTATCAATACTGGATTGCAGTCAGCGACTGCGATGGGTTCCGCGTCGATGCAGTCAAGCACGTCTCTCCACAAGATTCCTATCGGTTTTGTTTGGCAATCCACGAGTACGCTCAATACATTGGCAAAGATAATTTTTTGCTGACTGGTGAAATCACCGATCTAAGCATGGTAGCTGGCTACATGGATATGTTCGGGCGCAACCTAGATGCAGTCCTGGATATTATCGTCGCTCCCAATGCACTGACGAGTACGGTCAAGGGACTGGACCATCCCTCTTCATTTTTCGATTTATTCGATGCCACCAAACGGGGAGGAACCTACCGTCAGATCGGCTTTTATCATGTCTCCGTTTTGGACGATCACGACATGTCGTCCCGCCCGCGCAAAGATCGCTTTGCCGCCCACGGCGATAGCCTGCCCAACCGGTATCAACAAGTTGCACACGCTGTGGGGGTGCAGCTCACCATGCCCGGTATCCCCTCGCTCTATTACGGCACGGAACAAGCATTCGACGGCTCGGAAGACTATCACGATTACAGCATCGAACCCGAACATGCCTATATCGATCGCTATATCCGAGAGTCCATGTTCGGCAGCGAGTTCGGGGCGTTTGGCACGGAAGGCTGTCATTTCTTCAACCCGGACCATCCGACTTATCTGCGCATTGCCGCGATCGCCAAGCTGCGCAACGGCGACGATCGCGTGGGCAAGGCGTTGCGGCGCGGGCATCACTATCTGCGCGAAACCTCATTTGCCGGATACCCCTTCGGTATTCCCGGTGCTGGCGAACTACTGGCCTGGTCGCAGATTTTGTTCGACATCGAAGTCATCGTCGTCCTGAACACCCACGGGCTCGAATCCCGAGGTGCAGCTGTCACGGTTGATAGCACTCTGCATCCAGTCGGTAGCGACCTGACGGTTCTGTATCGCGGCGACTGGAGTGACACTCGGTTGCGCAATCCGATCGCATCGGAAACGTTAACGGTCGAGACCGCGGCCGGTCGCGCCATCATTCGCGCCGAATTGCCTCCCTCGGGAATGTTGATTGCAAGTTGACCGATCTCGGCAGTTTGATCGGTCGTAGCGCGCGATCGCGCGCGATCGTCAAAGCACCCGCACTCGCGAACCGTCGGGAGACTTGGTGACTTCGATCTGAGCGGGCAGGCGATCGGCGAGCTCGCGAACATGGGTGATCAATCCAACAATGCGGTGCGATCGCCGTAGGGTTTCTAGGGCTTGGATCGCGCTTTCGAGGGTTTCCGGATCGAGCGTACCGAAGCCTTCATCCAAGAAGAGGCTGCCGACTTCTGCAGAGCCAGCCAGCAGTTCCGACAGTGCGAGTCCGACCGAGAGGGATGCCACGAACGTTTCCCCACCCGAGAGGGTCTGCACCGGTCGCGTTTCGCCGCCATTCCAGCCATCTTCGACGACGTATTTGTCGCCGTCGAGGGCGAGCGTGTAACGTCGCGTGAGATCTTGCAGGTAACGGCTGCCTTGTAAGGCCAGGTCTTGCTCGAAAGCCTCGAGAATATAGCCCTGGAATTGGTTTGACTGGAGTTGCTGCGCGATCGCGTGCAAGGCATCGACTTGTTTTTGCAGTTCGTCGTGTTTGGCTTGAAGTTTCGCGACGTCTCGGGCCAGACGCTGCTGCTCGCTCAGCCAGACGGTAATGCGCTCGCGTTCGGACTGCAGCTCGTCGCCGCGATCGCGTGCGTTATCTAGCGCTTGCTCCAACGCTACGATCGCCTCGGCATCGGCAGCGCGACCGCCGATTTCTGTTTGCAAGTTCGCCACGCGCACGGTCAGCTCGAGGTGCTGTTTTTCGTAGGTTTGTTTCTGCTCGTGCCAGGCTTGTTGCTGTTGTGGCGTCGCGCGGGCGGTCAAAAACTCCGCCTCGGTGCAGCCGAGATCCTGACAAGCAACAGTCCAGGAGCGATCGCGCTCTTGCTGAAGCGTGTGGGCGGTTGTCAGTTCCCGCGCGGCACTCTCGGCCGCAGTTTCGGCACGAATGAGCTCGGCGGCGCCGGTGTCGCGGGCGCTGGTGGCGGTTTGGACGGCACGATCGCAATCGTCTCGCTGCTGCTTCAGGATGCGGGCGAGGTCGGCATAGGGCTGCTTGCCGAGTTCGGTGTAGAGGCGTTTGAGGGCTTCTGTCAGGTCGGTTTCGGCGTTTTGGAGCTGCGTCTGGCGGCGATCGCTGTCGTCAACCGCGCGGTCGCGTTCCCGGTTGGCAGCGGCGCACGCCTGTTCGGCGGCCTGCAGCTGGGAGCGCGTGCGAATGCACCGGTCGCGAATGGCGTCGAGTTGCGCTCGTGCTTCCTGGTAGCGACGATCGCGGTCTTCAAGGGTTTGCAATTCTGTTTGCAAGGCTGCCGAATCCCATTCGCAATGGCCGAGCAAGTCGCGCAATTGCCGAGAACGTTCGCTTAAATCGCCCTCGCGATCGGCAAGCAGCTGGCGGGCATTGTCGGCTTGCTGTTGCTGGCGCGCGCCTTCCAGCCGCGCGTCATTGAAGTCCTGGCGGGCGCGCTCGGACTCGCCGCATGCCTCCGCGTGCTGGGCTTCCCAGAGCTCGACCTTAGAGTCGGGCAAATCCGGCACGGCCGTTGTCCCCGGATACGGACTGTTACAGACCGGACAAGTTTCACCGTCGTGCAGCCGCTCGCGCAACATAGCAATCGCATTGTCGTCGCGGGCCTGCTGGAGTCGGTTGGTAACGGCTTGCAAGACGGTTTCGGCTTCTGCAAGCGCTGCACTGGCCTGGCGCTCGGCAGCTGCCGTTGCAGAGGTGGCTGACGTCGCAGTTTCGAGGTTCATAGCAGCTTGGTGACGGCGAGCGTGCGCCCGTTCCCAAGGTTCGAGCAAAGGCAACACTTGCCGTAACACCTGCAGGCGATCGCCGGTGGGTGCGGAATTTTCAACAACTGCCTTTGCCTGACTCTCTTCGGTTTCAGCCTGCTGCAGCCCGGTATGTGCAACCGCAAGTTCGGATGCCGCGCGTTCGTAAGCGTCTTGACGCTGGCGCTGCAAGTTGCGGGCACGCTCGACCTCCTCAGCACAGCGAGCGCGAGTCGTTTCAAAACTTGCAGCAGCTTGCAACACCGCCTCGCGCCCTTGTAGTTCGCGCTCGCGATCGATTGCTGCGGTAAAAGCAACTTCGCTGCGTTCGGCGATCGCGCGGGCTGCAACGAAGGCAGCATCTTCAGATTCACTCCGTTCCGTTGCTGCCTGCAGGCGCGATCGCGCGTCTTCCACGAGCCGCCAATCTCCTTCAAGCTGGGCGGCAATTTGCGCCTGCGCCAGTTTGGCAGTTATGTCTTGAATAACGTTTTCTCGAGCGAGCAAATCGGTCAATTCCGCCCGCGCTCGGGTTAGTTGTTGCTGCCGTTCGAGCAAACGCTCGGTGTCGTTGAGTTCCTGCTGCAGCTGCTCGATGTGCCCTGTGGTAGTGGCAATCCGGGAGCAAACCTCTCGTTTTTGAAGTTCTGCTGCAGCAATCTCTTCTGTTGTCGGCAAAGAGCGCTCGGCAAGCTGTGTGGCGATCGCGTTGAGTTCGCCCGCTGCCAGCTTTTCGCGCTCGACGGCTTTTTGACGCATCAGCTCGAAGACTTGCAGCTCGGGAATAAGCTGGCGCAGGATCTCGCGGCGATGGCGCGGTGTGCCTTTCAAGAAGCGATCGAACTCGCCTTGCGGTAACAGAATGACGCGCGTGAAAGTGTCGTAGTCGATGCCCAGAATTGAGGCGATCGCGCCATCTACATCCCGCTGCTGCTCTTTTTCGCGCTCCCACTTGGCACCATCGAAGCGATCCAGCACGATCGCATTCGTCGCGGTTTTGCGCGAGAAGTCGTACGTCCGCACCGCACGATACGTTTCCCCGCGCGACGTGAAATGCAGCTCGACCTTGAGTTGCTTTGCACCTTGCGTGACCAAATCGGCAGGGTTGAGTTTGCGTGCGACTTTCCCATATAGGGCAAACGTAATTGCATCGAGCAGCGATGTTTTGCCGGCACCCGTTGGACCTGTAATCACGAACAGGTTGTCTAACGCATCGAAGTCGATTTCCTGTCGCGTGCGAAAGCTCGTGAATCCTTCCAAAATCAACTTAATCGGGCGCACGCCGTTCCTCCTGCACTTCCCGATACAAGTCTTCGAAGATCGCCAGCACCGCCGGGGATGGCTCCGTCCCCCCTTTGCGATCGCGGTAGTAACTCCGGAAGCGATCGCGTGCCCCTTCAACCGATCGCAACTGCTGCGGTTCTACACGCTGTTGGGCTTTATCCGACCGCCGATAGCGGGCTTCCACGTGGAGCGTTTGCGGGCAAACTTGCTTGACGCGTTCGGCGAGATGCGATCGGGGCTCGTCCAACTCGACAATAACTTTCAACCAGCCCGGATGGTTGCGATGTGCTTCGAGTTCGCTATCGAGATCGTCCGCCTTACAGCGAATTTCCCGCAGCGGTTTCGGGCAGGGCAGCGTTACAAATTCAACCTTGGCCAGTTTGCCCGGCTCGACCGTCACCAGGTTAAACCCTTTGTCTTCATTGCATTCGCCAAAATCGACTTGGATGAGCGATCCGGAATAATAAGTCGGGGCGACAGCGTTGGCGATCTTTTGCTGCTTGTGGATGTGCCCAAGCGCAATGTATTGAGCGTCAGGCAGCGTTTGTTCCGAGAGCGAATAGGCTCCCGTTGTCTCGAATTCGCGCTCGGAATGAGATAACTGGGCCCCTGCGATCGCCAGATGCGCCATCAAGATGTTGACGCTACCCGCGCGAAACTCCTTAGCCAACAAACCTAACAATTTGCTGACGCGATCGCGATAATTCTGCAAGCGCTCGCCACCGGTTTTCTCCCACAAATACTCGTCCGATAGGAAGCGCCGCTCGGAGGCAAATGGCATGGCTGCCACGCAAAGATTCCCGCTCGCGGTCTCAACGCGAACGATACCCCCATCGTCCGGTCGGCGTGGTTTTCCCAATGCGGTGACATTTGCCAACGACAGAATATGCGCGACGCTATCGATGCGAAAGGCCGAGTCGTGGTTGCCCGCGATCGCGACGGCCGGAATGTTTGCGTGCTGCAGGCTGGCGAAGAACTGGTACGCTACGCGTTCGGCCTCGGTGGACGGATTGGCGTGATCGAAAATGTCACCCGCCACCAGGACGGCATCGACTTCGTGACCGATCGCGTATGCGGTTAGTGCCTGCAGTTGCAACTCGATTTCTGGCGTACGATCGCGTCCTTTCAACTTGCGACCGAGATGCCAATCTGCCGTGTGGATAATTCGCATCGCGCGTCTCAAAACAGGTCGAATAATAATCGCTTGCTGTGGTTCGAATGCTGTGGTTCGAAGCCGATTTCTCAGAATAAGTCGAAGTCGGCAGCGATCGCCGCTTCCTCGGTTTGAGAATAGTCCACTTCCGAGCGTCGCGTTGCATAGGGTGGAAACGGAAAACTAACCATCAGCGGAGCGGGAACTTCCGGTTGTTGCACGAACATCGTTCCCGATTTCACAAACAAGGCACGTTGCTTGCACGACGCGCTCAAGAAATTATATTCCGGACGTTCGGCTTCTGCGGCATCCAGACGCCCGACGACGCGAATCGCAGCTTGGCCGACCACGCGCCGTTCCACTTCCGACGCCGTCTGCTGGGCCCCGATCAAAATAATGCCCAGCGATCGCCCGCGTTCGGCAATTTCCACGAGCAAATCCGCAATTGGGCTGCGTCCGTCGCGCGGTGCGTATTTGTTGAGTTCGTCGAGCACGATGAAGACTGTTGGGTATTGACCGCGTTTTTCCTTCTCCAAAAACAGCTTCCGCAAAGTGACGCCGACGACAAACATTTGCGCTTTTGCCCCGAGGCGGTTGATGTCGGCTACAGTCAGCAGGCGATCTTGGGCGATCGGCTCGAGGCGATATTGCTCGACTTCGCGTTCTGTCAGATCGCCGCGAATCAAATGCGCGACTTCCTCGCGGACGCCCCACAAGCGCCGGATCAGCGCCATCGCCGTACCGGGTTGGTTGCGCACGAGCCAACGTTGATCGGGTTCTTCGCCAATCAGCTTGTCTTCAAGAAACTGAATCAGATCGGTGAAAGTGCGGATTTGCAGCTTGCGATCTTCACCGTAGGGCTCGTCAACGTGAAGATAGCTTTGCTTCGGATTCTGCTTGTCGTTGTCTACAGCCAGTCGTGCTAGGCGATCCTCAACATTGGCAACAAGATAAACCAAATTGCCGCGTTCGAGGTCTTCTCCGACAAATAGGAACCGAAACAAGCGATCGCGACACAGTTCGCGCAAACTCCACATGTATGCCGTCACGCCTTCAGTGCGCTGGTCGATGTTCGGCACCACATCCGGCAGCAGATTTTTCTTGGCAGGCGCGCAGAATTTGACGTCGGTAAAAGGCATCGCTGGAAGCCCGAGCGTATCGAGGCGATCGCCCGGATTGTTCCCGAGCTTTGCTTCGTACTCGGGGCGTTTGAGATTGGATTTGTCGAGGAAGAACAAATCCTCGCCTTTGACATTAAAGATCACAGCCTTTTTTGTGTTAGCGCTGCCCGAATCCGTGGTGGAATGGAAGATCGCGTGCAACAAAAACAGCGCGTAGGATGTCTTCGTCGCTACGCCTGAAATACCGGAGATATTGACGTGCGCGCCTTTCTCGCCATTGATAAACGAATAATTTAAATAAGCCGGGCTGCCATTACGCATCAACCCCGCCGGGATACGACTGTCCATCGTATCGAAATGCAAGGCGCGCTTGAGACTGTCTTCTGCGGCTCGATAAACGGCATCTCCCGGGAGCGGTGGCAAGTATTCTTCCGGTTCCAACCGCGTGACTTGGACGTGGGCCGCGTAGGACAAACTGACCGGAAAATTGCCATCGCGGACCAGAAACGTATCCGTGTCGAACTCCGTGCCTTCGTGCAACGTTCGGACGCGATCGACGACGCCATAAAACTGCACGCTTCCGCTGCCGTCGGGTTTCCGCGTCTCGACCCGCAGCACGTCATCCAGGCGCACGACTTGCTCGTCGGCTACGGCAACCCAAAACTCTAGCGGGGTTGCTTCCTTAGTTCCCAACACGCATCCGATCGCGCGATCTTCCATCGTCCACACTCCTCTTCAACCATCTGCCGCAGCAGCTAAGACCGAGCGGCTAAAAACGCTTGGATGCAGCGCCGCACCAGCTTGCGATCGCCCATCGAACGCCCCAAATGTTTCTCCAGCGCGCCGATCGGCATGAGGTTTTGCGGCGCGCGCGGGTCGCGCAACGGCTGCGAGGCATAACGCGGAATCAACTCGCAACTCCAATCGGCAATCTCGATCGCGCGCTCGCGAGCCACATTGGTTGCCAACAATTCCAGCCGCACGACCCCGTGCAACCCCCGGTAGGCGCGACCGGCAAAAACGTCACCCGAGCGCAAATACCAGCTCCAGCGTCGATTGGGCGACGTGTCGCGACCGAGTGCAAAGACAGGGGTGCGCTCGCCCGACTGCAGCTGCCACAAAATCTCCGCACGCTCGCCGGCCAGATAGGCTTTGTGCAGCGTTTTAACATAGCCGAGAATCGCCTGGGACTGCTGCATGGAGACTAAGTTACCGTCCTGGATCGCTAATGTATCGGGCTCCCGGGCCCACCGCCCGGCTAACTCGATTTCCAACGTCCGCATCGCGTTCAAAACGAGCTTTTGCGGTCGGTCGGGGTCGTTGTGTTGGCGATCGCTCAAACGCAGGTCGTACACCACGGGGTTGTGCATTCCTGGCAAGGCAGGCAGCCGCGTTACGGGCGGTTTCTCCCCGCAAAAGGCGATCGCGCGGCGGACGATCGGGGGTTCGGGATAAACGGCGGCTCCACGGGTTCGATCGATCGCCACGGCTCCGATCGCGATCGTGGCAAAGGCCCCATAAACCGGCACGTTCCCCTGCCGTCCGACAAACGGCGCGTCAACGCGCAAGCGTCCGTCGATCAGGATAATGCGATCGGGCAACGCGGGTCGGATTTGCGGGCAATACGGTTCCCAAGCACGCGCTTCCGCGTGGAAGTCGATCGCGTCGTTACCGGCTGCATCCGGCTCGCCCATCGCGACGGGCAAGTCGTAATCCGCACCCCAAGGACTGAATTGGATGCTATTGGCTTGCCAGAAGTTCATGCGTACTAAAATATCCGATGGACCTGGATCTGGCAAGACCGCCTCCCACGCGATTGCCTTTCCCCAACCCAATTTGCAAGCTCAATTCTCCAACAGCGATCGCGCGTTCGCACCGGCTATGCTGCCTTACCGGCGCGTTGTTTTAGATAAGCGAAGACGGATTTATCGCCGATATCCGATGGAATTGGCTGCACGCATTTACGCAGAGCAAAAATTAAAAAAAGTACGCTCCAGGCTACGAGCAATCCGCGCTCAGCAGCAAGCGGCAACAGCCCGCTCACGTGTCCGAGTAGCAGTAACGGGACCAGCGGTGTCAAAAACTTGGTCTCGAAGCGATCGAAACAGAAGGCTTCTTTGAAGAAGATTCCAGTTAGAGCGGCAAACGCAAACCCGAGTCCGATTAGTGCGATCGGCCGTTCGTAAGCAGCCTGCAAAAGCGGTAAATCGCTGCGCCAGCTCACCGCGATCGCTGCGATCGTCCCGATTGCCCAAAACACTTGCAGCAAGCGGTGCAGCGGAACTAAGTAGATATGAATGGTCAGCAAGCTGACCCCCAATCCGAGTGAGAACAGTGCATAAAGCACCGTCAGCCACGCCAACACGGACGGGGTCGCACCGAGATAGAGCACGGCAGACGTCGCGATCGCGAAACTGGCTGCCGCGATCGTCAATCCGGCACGGTAAACGACAACCCCGCGGCGATCGGTTGCCGTAATGGTAAATTCGCCGAACTGACCCTGATAGATTGCGGTTTCTGCCTTCGATGCGTTCACGGTCGTTCCTCCCAATCGATCTGCATGTAAGGTTGCTTCAACTACGGGTTGCTTCAACTACGGGCTTGAGTTTGCTGGATTTGAGCGCGCAGTTGGTTGCGATCGCGCGCGGGTTTCAAGCAGCTCAACCCGCGACAGACAAGTCCGACGACGTCCTCAGGAATCTCTGTATCGAGGCGATAGACGCAGGTCGGCGCGTAATGCGGCATGAGTTCTTGCAATTGATTGGAGCGCGATCGCACGAGCGTGGCATTGCGGAACCAGTCGAGTGCGGAGAACAGGCTCGGGCACATGCCCGCAGCTTTTTGCATGATGGCACCGAAGGCGGTTAACAGGTGCTCGGCGCGATCGAAATACGTTAGGTCTTCTGTCAGCAAATACAGTCGCACCAAATTCGCCGCAGCAATTCCGTTGGCAGCTGGTGTTGCGTTGTCGGTGTAACTCCGCTCGCGCAACAACAGCTCGCTGCTGGCGTCGTCGGCTGCATTAAAGTAACCCCCGGGTTCAGAACTCCACAGGTGCGCGTCGAATTCGGACTGGACGCGCACGGCTTGTTGCAGCCACTGAGTTTGCTCCGGATAACAGGCGTGGAGGTCGAGCAATGCTTTTACAAACAGCGCGTAATCCTCGGATTGGGCGGGAACGGCTGCTCGCCCGTCATAGTTCAGGCGGTGGAAGCGATCGCCAACCCACTGATTCTCCAACAAAAATGTTGCAGCCCGCACAGCACAATTCCCATAAGTTTCCTCGCCAAAGACAGCATATGCGCGTGCCAAACCCGAGATAGCAAGGCTATTCCACGCCACGATCGCCTTCGTATCGGTGACGGGTGGAATGCGTCCGGGCCAAGCCTCCGTTTTGGCGTCCCGATTGTCGCGAGCGGGCGGGAAAATCGCTAGGTCGGCGGCCGGCGTCCCGTAACGAGCGGTGAAGAGTTTCTGCAAGGCCGCTTCGGCCGCTGCAGACAGTTCGGCGGTTTTCCCCATCTCGCCGAGCAGCTCGTCAGCCGGACGGCGCTGGAGGACGTTGCGTCCCTCGAAGTTGCCTGTCGGCGATACCGTAAACTCGGTTTCCAGTGCATGCAGTTCCTCAGCCGCAAGCAGCTTCTGAAGGTCGGTATAGCTCCAAACGTAAAACGCACCTTCCTCGGGTTCGGTATCGTCGGTGCCGCTGAAACTGTCGGCATCTTGGGCAGCATAAAAATAGCCTTCCGGTGCCGTCATCTCGCGCTGCAGCCACTGCACCGTCCCCGCGATCGCCTGCCGGAACGACGGCTCCCGGATGCCCGCGCTCCACAAATTTGCCAGGAATTCGAGGATTTGCCCGTTGTCGTAGAGCATTTTCTCGAAGTGCGGCACCGTCCAAGTGGCATCGACCGTGTAACGATGGAAGCCGCCACCCGCATGGTCGTTAATTCCGCCGAGTGCTAGATCGAGACCGCGTTGGGTGCAAACTTTTAACGCATCGTAAGGCGAGTCATCGGATTGGCGGCGCGTCGCGCGCAAAGCCGCTTCGGCATAGGGCATCATCGGAAAACTCGGCGCGCCATGGGAACTGGCAATACCAACTGCAGCGTTTAACCCATCCGATAGCAAGGTTTCCGGTAGAGGCTGGTCGATCTGTGGGAGGACGACGGATTGCTGCAGCATGCCCATCATCTCGGTCTTCATTTCCTGGAGCTTACTTTTTTTTCGATCGTAGAACACACGTACAGATTGCAACACGTCCAGAAATGGCGGTTGTCCGAAGCGCGCCACAATCGGGAAGTAAGTGCCCCCGTAGAACGGGACGCGATCGCCGGGGGTCAGGAAGATGTTGAGCGGCCAGCCGCCGCGTCCAGTCATGAGCTGCAGCGCTTGCATGTAGATGCTGTCGAGGTCGGGGCGCTCCTCGCGATCGATTTTCACTGGCACGAAGTGCGCGTTGAGATACTCTGCGATCGCAGCATTAGAAAAGGCCTCGCCTTCCATGACCGTGCACCAGTGGCAGCTCGAGTAACCCACAGATAGGAAAATCGGCTTATCCTCAGCTGCAGCTTTCTCGAGAGCTTCATCGCACCAAGGCCACCAATCGACGGGGTTGTCGGCGTGCTTGCGAAGGTAAAGGCTTTGAGCAGAGGCAAGGCGATTGGGCATGGTGGCAAGAGTCGGGTGTCGCGCGGGAATTTGCTGACAGTCTATCGCGCCCTTTCCACGAGCAATCCGCGCGCGATCGCGCTTATTTCGATTCAGCCCGAAAGTCGGGTGCGGCTGGAATCGATGGGACGATCTTCCAAGCCCCTATAGAGTTGAGCATCGACTGCGGCTGTCAAATTACTCCGCGTAATGAGACCTATCGCCCTTTCGTGTTAATGCTTGTTGGTACTGCACCAGTCCTAGTTGCCCGCTCGGAACCAAACAACCAAAGCAAAAAAATCCAGCGATCGCGAGTCGTGATGTCCAAATAGGTGCGAAATTCAGGGCTGGCAAAGCATCTGCAGGATAGCCGTTGAAAGATTTAGGTCGAATAGCCAGCGAGGCGATGCGGCTGCCGAGCAATCATCTAAGGCGCAAGAAAATCCAGCAGAGATAAACTTCAGCAGAAAGGGGGCCGACGACTTGCCGTGTTTCGTCTCGACCCCCTAACTTGTTCGCTCCCCACACGAATTTAATATTACACGCATTTTCTCCACTGCACAACTCCCAAATATTTATTTCAGACACTTGACAGATCCGAATTCAATTGCGTGAAAAAGTCACGCCGATTGTCTGCCTGGGAGCAGTTTCCCAGCTTCATCCGGACGCCAAAGGAGAGCATTTAGCAGTTGGTAGGCGATCGCGAGGCATCCCAAGCGAATACGCGCGTGCGCCAATTCGACGTCACCCCACATGCGGCAATACCGGTGCAAGTTCAGGGCGGCCGTCCCCAGTGTCAGCGCCAATTGCTCCCAATTTGCGAACTCTGCCGACTCCAATGCATCGATTGCGTCCAGCAGCTGACCGAGCAACTGCCGCTCGGCCGGGGCATGCAAGTTCAACCGGGCTGGCTCGCTCCCCACTATCAACCACGGCATTGGATGCGGTTGCTGCCAGTGCAAGTTACCAGCTGCATCCCATTTCAGAGCAATTGCACCCGCGCGCGCGCCCATCTCAAGCAGCGAACGGCACCGATCGCGCGCGTATTGCGTGGCAACGATACTCCTTGGTAAGTCCACCGCGGCTTGTGGAGAAGCGAGCGTTACGTCGAGAGACTGGGACGGCACCGGCACCCCTACCAGGACAGGAGCACGCAAACACCTTTGCAACCACGTTGAGATCGCCCGATCGCTAGGCGAGCAGACGATCTCGGCCGTTGGGAGCGCGGAGGCGTAGCAATCGACCGGCCATTCGGGTCGGGATAGTACGGATGCGGTCAGCGCTCGCGCAATCTCTGAAGCTGGGTACCCCGTTTGGGCGGCGAGGACGTGGGCGATCGCCGTGCGGTAAATAATCGACGTGTCGTGGCGGCAACGACGTAAGGAGATTCGCTTAGGGGCAAGTTCGACAGTGGCTACTTGTACCTGCAGACAATTTTGTATGAACTCCCAAGCTGTTGCCAAAAGCGCTTGCTGGAAGCCGACCAGAAAAGATGTCGGAGTTTGTAGTTCGCTTGACGAAATTGCTTTAACGTATGTATATTTTGCTACTTAGCATCCAATGTAAGATTATCTTAGTCGATATCGAGCGATTGCACTAACCCTTCAATCGGGCGATGCGACTTGTCGACCCCGCTGCTCTGCTGCAATCGCGCCTATGTACGGCTCAACAACGACTTCTACGAACGAAGCCTCGCGACCTTTCGTGACTTGGCAGCGTATTCTCGATTGGGCACAGACACATTACCGCGAGCGCACCTTTACCAAGGACGAGCGCATTCCAGCGCGACCCGGGCTGCTGTATCTATTACACCGTGGAGCCGTACGTTTGGTCGGCTCGGCCCGGGAATCGGCAGCGTCTCCCGCTTCACTGCCAGATGGCAACGAGGAGACCTTTTTAGGGTTTGTGGGTGCCGGTCAGCCGTTCGAGATCGTGGCGCAGTCTCCGTTTACGCTTCAAGCTTTTGCTCATGTCGAGCAGACATCTGTTGTATGGATGTACTGGCACGATTTGGATAACTGGCCGCACTTTCGCTGGGAAATTCTCGATGCCTTCCGGAGACAGCACCAGCGCAAACTGATTTGGCTGAGCACGCTCGGGCAGCGCCAGACAATCGATCGCTTGTTAGGATTTATCACGCTGTTAGTTGAAGAGCATGGCGAACCCTCTGAGGGCGGCTACTATCTGCCGTTCCCGCTGACCCACGCCCAAATTGGTAGCGCGATCGGCTCGACCCGCGTTACGGTCACGCGCTTGATGGGCAAGCTCCGCCAGCGCGGCGAAATTTCCATTGTCGGCGACAATCTTATTTGCTTGCCAACCCCTAACGGTCAACTGCGCTCGTCGGTTGCCGAGCTCCAATTGCTCTCGGAAGATGACCCGGACGACGATGCAGATTTAGCAGATTTAGATAGTGATGCAGATGTCGACAGGGATGTCGACAGTTAGGTAAATCGAGGACTCAGTTTTGCCTGTTTTAACTCAGTTGCAATCTAGTTGCTACTATAGTTAAGCGCTTCTGGGCGGCGCTTTTGCGGACGTGGCGGAATTGGTAGACGCGCTAGATTTAGGTTCTAGTGTCGCAAGGCGTGAGAGTTCGAGTCTCTCCGTCCGCATTTTCAGCGAAAGAAATTAATGATTTGAGACTCTGGTCTGTGAAATGCCCAATCTGGCAGATGCGTTTGGACTACACGTACAGCTCCAGCTCTAAAGCTCGTGAAGCAGACAATGACGCAATTGGACGGTACTTTAATCGGACGGTGTGGCGATCGCGCAGAATAATCGAACTTTGCCGAGATCGAGATGATTTCTAGCCTGGATCGATTGTGTCGCCCCCAGCAACCAATGTTCGGATGAATGTCGGCGAGGACAAACGACCGGCAGCGTCGATACTCCTAGTAAGCTCATGTCTTTGTCTTGGCACGTTGGAACAGATTTTCCATATGCCAAAGAGCGTACCTGTTCGCGAACCATAAAGACAGTCAACCCGAACATGCGTGAAGCACGTTCACGTGGAGGGTTCCCAACGTCGTTTTTCTAGGCAGCTGTCGAGCCATATCAACGCGTCGAGCTTCGTAACGCGATCGCCCGCAGTCTTGTCCCACCATTCGGTTGAGCTGCCGACAACGACCCCTATAGATATTCTTAAGATTGGTAATGCTTATCGAATTTATTCATTCTACTTTGTGATGCAACGGTCTCGGCTCCTTTGCTAGTGCGGGGCAGGGCTTACGCTTCATCGGAAACTCGGCTCAATTTTCCCCACAAGTGCGGATAGATTTGAGTTCGTCGAACAACGTAAAGCCAGTTCTAGTGCTCCAGATCGCTGACACACTTGTCCATTCGTGAAGTAGAAATTTAGCAAGAGTTTGCCATGAGTGCTGAGTAGGCTTTTCGCTTAGTACGCAACTAACGAATTGTCATATCTGCCTCTCTAGCGCTACTGGAGTCAACTCAAACACCTTAGCGGCCATGAAACTGCTCTATAAACGCACCCGCCCCATACCAACCGCTAACCTGTCGCAATCGCGGTCGGTTTCCCATTGAGATACCGCAATTGCCGCCACTCGGGCACCGCAAGTGGTTTCAGGTGCAACCGAAGCAACAATCGGCGATCGCAAGGGCAGCCTGCCAGATGGAGCGACTGAGAGGAACGCGCAGCGAGAGCAATCTCACAGCGCTGAGGAGCAGAGCTAAAGGGTCGAAACGCCGGTCAACAATCGAGAATGCTAATCGAACCGGATTTCCAGTCAATAGGGCTAGCGCCAGTTCCAGGAAAAAGCGGCAATTATTGGAGTGGAACGGATTGGATGCGACCGGCATCCATCTCCGACATCAGCAACTCGAGTGCTTCAAAGTCAGTCTCTGGTATATGACCTAGACGCGTCAGCTCGGCATTAATGCCAAACTCGATCTCCGGCGTCAGCTTGCGGACGTAGAGAGCTTTCTCGACTAACTTGCGGATTGCGTGCGTGCTATACACTTTCGAACTCCCACCTCTTACCGGTCCGAATCGACCGGCATTTTCGCAACGAAAACTGAAACTCCACTAAGCAGATCTGGGGAAAACCATGAAAAAAATATAGATTCTTTTAACTAAGTTTCCGACTTCCGCACGATGCGGAGCTGAAATCTCCATTTCATGAACTTGCACACCCGTGCAAGAATACGCTGCATTTAAACTCCAACTATTCTTATTAAACACCACTTCTGCTCTTGTTTGTTTAGGAAAATTGTGTTTCCTGATTCAGGAAAACCGATGCTTCCATTCGGAAATTCCCATTGTTTTTCAGAGCCTTGTGCCAGTTTTTGAGGCGAACGCATCAATCGGTCCTCGAGAAAGGTTGCACTGCGCTGTCTGCAACTGCCCTGCGGTAGCCTAGGAGCAGAACGTCCGGGAAATCTCGCACGATTTAACAGCAGGACTGCTTCACAAACGCCCGCAATGACTGCCACGATTCATTCGTTACTAACGCCCGAGATTACGAAACCCGCCCGCTATCTCGGTAACGAGTTGGGTGCGCGACACAAGCCTTGGGAGAGCGCCGATGTGCGCTGGGTGCTGACCTATCCCGAGGTTTACGAGGTCGGTGCGTCCAATCTGGGACACATCATTCTCTATAACGTCCTAAACGCTCAGCCGCACCAACTGTGCGATCGTGCGTACCTACCTGCACCAGACTTAGCGGCAAAACTTCGGGCGACGGAGACGCCGCTATTTGCCTTGGAGTCGCGGCGATCGCTGACGGAATTCGACATTCTAGGCTTTAGCCTCAGCTACGAGCTGGGCGCGACGAACGTTCTCGAGATGCTGGACTTAGCAGGCATTGCATTGGTCTGGCAGGAGCGCGCTGAAGAGGCCCCTCTGATATTTGCCGGCGGTCAGACAGCAACTTCAAACCCCGAGCCCTATGCTGACTTCTTCGATTTCCTCGCTCTCGGCGACGGCGAGGAACTGCTGCCAGAGATTGGATTGATTTTGTCAGATGGCAAAGCAGCCGGACTGTCGCGAGAGGCACTTTTATTGGATCTGGCTCAGGTGCCGGGCGTTTATGTGCCGCGGTTCTATGCCGTATCCGATGACGGCGCCGTGCACCCGACGCGATCGGATGTCCCACCACGGGTCCTGCGGCGAGTAGCTCGACCGCTCCCTGCCTATTCGACCGGATTGGTGCCCTTTGTGGAGACGGTCCACGATCGCCTGACGGTGGAGATCCGGCGGGGGTGCACGCGGGGCTGTCGCTTCTGCCAGCCGGGAATGCTGACGCGACCGGCACACGATGTGGAACCCGAGCAAGTGGTCGACGCGATCGAGCGCGGGATGCGGGCAACTGGATATAACGAGTTTTCACTGCTGTCGCTGAGCTGCTCGGATTACTTAGCGCTGCCGGCAGTAGGGATGGACATCAAAAACCGCCTTAAGGACGAAAATATTTCCCTGTCCTTACCCAGCCAGCGGGTCGATCGCTTCGATGAGAATATCGCTCACATCATCGGGGGCATCCGTAAAAGCGGTCTGACCTTCGCGCCGGAAGCGGGAACGCAGCGGATGCGAGACGTAATCAACAAAGGGTTGACCAATGAAGAGTTATTGCGCGGCATCAAGACGGCCGTCGAGCAGGGTTGGGATAAAGTCAAACTCTATTTCATGATCGGGTTGCCGGGTGAGACAGATGCAGATGTGATTGGCATTGCCGAGACCATTCGCTGGTTGCGTCGCGAGTGTCGCGCCCCCAAGCGCCGCCGCCTAGATTTCAACGTCACGATTTCAAATTTCACTCCCAAACCGCATACGCCGTTCCAGTGGCACTCGGTTTCAACGGCGGAATTTCTGCGCAAACAAGCGTTGCTGCGCGCTGAGTTCCAAATGATGCGGGGTGTCAAGGTCAATTTCACCGACGTCCGCATTTCGGCAATGGAAGATTTTGTCGGTCGTGGCGATCGCCGCTTGGCACCGGTGGTACGGCGCGCGTGGGAGCTGGGAGCCGGTATGGATTCCTGGTGGGAAAGCTTGGACAAAGCCTTCGGAGCCTGGGAGCAGGCAATTGGCGAAGCGGGCTTGGACTGGAAATACCGCCAAGTAGATGCAGGCGAGTGGGACGTTACAGCCGCGCTGGCAGCGGACGGCGATCGCGAGCGGCTGTTGGATGCCCCGCTGCCGTGGGACCACATCGACTCGGGCGTAGACAAAGGCTGGCTCAAAGCCGATTTGCAGAGAGCCTTGGAGGCCGCTACGGTGCCGGATTGTTCATACGAAGGCTGCTCCCAATGCGGGGTTTGTGGGCTGGACTTCGGGCACAACATCGTCGTTGAGCCGCCGCCGATCCCGACATTTGCCGGACACTCTCGATCGGACTGCCCGCGCGTGCAGCGGTTGCGGATGCGGTTTGGCAAAGTCGGTGCGATGCGGCTGATCAGTCATCTGGACTTGGTGCGCCTGTTCGATCGGGCGGTGCGGCGGGCAAGTTTGCCGATCGCGTTTACCAACGGCTACCATCCAGGGCCGCGCATTTCCATTGCCAATGCGCTGTCGTTGGGAGCAACGGGGAGCGGCGAGATCGTCGACTTCGACCTAAAAAACCGAATGGAGCCCGAGCAATTCCGCCAGCAGCTGGCCGCACAGCTTCCGCCCGAAATTCCACTCCACAACATTGAGGAAGTCAGTCTCAAGGCATCGGCCACGAGTTTGCTGGAGCGCGCCGAATACCAGGTCGCGATCGCGGCAGCTGACGTCAAGCAATCTGCTGCTGCCGAACAATGGCTAGCGTGGGTGCGCGCGATCGTCGAGCGAGCGGACATTCCCTGGGAGAAAACCGCTAAGTCAGGCAAAGTCAGGGAGGTTAATTTACGCGATCGCCTCTACGACCTCGAATTGTTGTCAGTCGTAGAAGGCGTCGCGACGCTGCGTTACATTGGCAGCTGTCGCAATGACGGCACCTTGCTGCAGCCGGACCACCTGACGATTATGTTTGAGCGCGTCGGCGATCGCGAGTTCCAGCTCCAACACGCCCACCGCCACCAGCTGTTTTTGCGAGCCGATTCGGAAGAGCCGTCAACAGATTCCTAGAGATCTCTTATGAACCTGCTGGCAAGTGCCCGCATTGGGTTCGGTTGGCTCGAGCAGGACTGCAACCATCATCAGGTAGAGAGAGAACGGGCGTGGTGTCCGAGGGTGGCGGCGATCGCGACCTCCACTTCGCACTTCGCCGCCCCGGTTGGCACAATGCGATTGTGATGTACGAGCCAATCAGATTCGGTCGCCAGTTCCAAGGAGAGATCTTTGATCTACAGCCGCGATAAAAAGCTGCGCGTGCGCCAGCACGTGAACCCGCTCGCTCAAAAGTACCAAACGTCTTTCGAACCGCCTGACTGGAGTGCAATCTATCCAGCCAGTCACCAACCGCTGTTTCTCGACATCGGCAGCGCTCGGGGATGGTTTCTGTTGGAGATGGCGCAGCGATCGCCCGACTGGAACTACCTCGGTTTAGAGATTCGCCAACCCCTGGTTGATGAAGCCAACCGCCGCAAGACTAACCTCGAGTCGAGCAATCTGCATTATTTGTTTTGCAACGCTAACATCGCTCTGCCCGCTCTGTTGGCATCGCTCCCGCCGGGTGCGTTGAACTACGTTGCGATTCAGTTTCCCGATCCCTGGTTCAAGAACCGCCACGCGAAGCGCCGAGTCGTGCAACCCGACCTCGTTACTTCCCTGGCCATGTATATGAGCGACGGCGGAACTGTTTTCTTACAATCCGACGTGCGCTGCGTTGCCGAAGAGATGCGCGATCGCTTTGCAGCCAGTCCTCACTTTCAGCCGACCAGTGCTAGCTGGCTGCCGGAAAATCCGTTAGAAATTGTCACCGAGCGCGAGCGCTCTTGCCAGGATCGCTGTTTGCCGATTTACCGCCTGCTGCTGCGTAAATGTCGTATTGGGGTGCCGGGATCGGCCTAGCCCTTTCAACAATCGCCTAACGCTCGGCTAGCGATCGCGACCGAACCCGTCGCTTGCCGGAGGGTTGTCCGGCTTGTGTAACGGAATGCAAAGTATAATAAATTGCGGTTGTGGCTCATGGGTGGTAAGGGATGCAAGTAGCGATCGCCGGCGCGGGTTTGGCCGGACTGTCTTGTGCGAAGTATTTGGCAGATGCCGGACACGAACCCATTGTTTTAGAAGCGCGGGACGTTTTAGGCGGTAAAGTTGCCGCTTGGAAAGACGAGGACGGCGACTGGTACGAAACGGGTTTGCACATCGTGTTTGGCGCATACCCGAACATGTTGAAGCTATTTCGCGAGCTAAATATTGAAGATCGGCTGCAGTGGAAAGAGCATTCGATGATCTTCAATCAGCCGGAGCAGCCCGGTACCTACTCGCGCTTCGACTTTCCAGATATTCCCGCTCCGGTCAACGGCATCGTTGCCATTCTCCGCAACAACGACATGCTCACCTGGCCGGAAAAGATTCGTTTTGGGATTGCGCTGATCCCGGCAATCCTGCGCGGTCAATCTTATGTTGAAGAAATGGACAAGTACTCTTGGTCTGAGTGGATGGCCAAGCACGGCTTGCCAAAGCGCATCGAGAAAGAAGTGTTCATCGCCATGTCCAAGGCCTTGAATTTCATTAACCCCGACGAAATCTCCGCCACGATTTTACTGACAGCACTCAACCGTTTTCTGCAGGAAAAAAACGGTTCGAAAATGGCGTTCCTCGACGGCTCTCCGACCGAGCGTCTCTGTCAGCCGATCGTCGATTATGTCCGCGATCGCGGCGGTGACGTTCGCTTGCGCGCCCCGCTCAAAGAATTCCTGCTGAATGCCGATGGGAGCGTGCGCGGGTTCCTCTTGCGCGGTCTCGACGGTGCCGAGGATGAGGTATTGGCAGCCGATCTTTACGTTTCGGCAATGCCGGTCGATCCACTTAAACTGCTGCTGCCCGCACCCTGGCGGCAGATGCCGTATTTCCAGCAGCTCGATGGTCTTGAAGGCGTGCCAGTGATCAATCTGCACCTGTGGTTCGATCGCAAGCTCACTGACATCGATCACCTGCTGTTCTCCCGCTCCGATTTGCTCAGCGTATATGCCGACATGAGCAACACCTGCAAGGAGTACGCCGATCCCGAGCGCTCGATGCTCGAACTGGTACTTGCCCCAGCTAAGGATTGGATTGGGCGGTCGGATGAAGATATTGTGGCGGCGACAATGGTCGAGCTCGAGCAACTATTTCCGCAGCATTTCACGGGCGATTGTCCGGCACAATTGCGCAAGTACCGCGTTGTCAAAACCCCGCGCTCGGTCTACAAGGCTACGCCTGGCCGTCAAGACTGCCGTCCCAGCCAAAAAACTCCGCTCGCCAACTTCTACCTTGCTGGTGACTTTACAATGCAACGCTACCTCGCGAGTATGGAAGGTGCTATTCTCTCGGGCAAGCTCGCGGCGCAACAAATTGTCTCCGACCTCCAAGCCGGTTCCGTATCGGCAGCAACAGATAAAGCCCTGGCAACCACAAGCGCTTGAGCGAGCACCCGATCCTGCCTCGCAAGTCGCCCCTGCTCGACTCGAAGGCCCCGATGTTTGTTCGAAAAATTACGCTCGGACCTTACCTCGGACGTCGCTAAGCGTCGAAATAATGGGAGAATCTTTGAGTGGCTTTCTGAAGGCATCTAGCTATGGTGTAGCTGCTCGTCCCTCAACCGCCCGCGATGAATGCTGCAATTGACAAGACTCCAGCCGCCCCGATCGCTAGCCTCTACTTCTGATGCCTACGAATACTGTCGTCGGGTCACGGCGGAGTACTCAAAAACGTTTTACCTCGGCACCATGCTAATGCCGCCGGAAAAGCGTCGGGCCATTTGGGCTATATACGTATGGTGTCGGCGGACGGATGAGTTAGTTGACGGCCCCAATGCTAGCCAGACGACGCCGGAAACGCTCGACTGCTGGGAAGAGCATCTCAACTCGATTTTTGCCGGCCGTCCGATTGACGCTCCGGACGTCGCTCTCGTAGACGCGCTCGAACGGTTCCCGATCGAGATCCAGCCGTTTCGCGACATGATCGACGGCCAGCGGATGGATCTCTACCGCAGCCGCTACGAAACCTTCGAAGAACTGCGCCTGTACTGCTATCGCGTGGCAGGTACAGTTGGGCTGATGTCCAATGCCGTGCTGGGTTTCGACGATTGCCTGCGCACCGCACCATGGGCAACAGCAACACCAGAGCCAACCGACGAGGCGATCGCGCTGGGAATTGCCAATCAGCTGACAAACATCCTGCGCGACGTGGGCGAGGACGCGCAACGCGGGCGCATTTATCTGCCCCTTGAAGACCTAGCGCTGTTTGACTATAGCGAAGGCGACCTCTTGACCGGTATCAATGACGAACGTTGGCAAGGGTTGATGCAATTCCAGATCCGGCGAGCGCGGAAGTTTTACGCTGAAGCCCAGAGAGGGATTAGCAAGCTCAGTGCCGACGCTCGCTGGCCGGTGTGGGCGGCGCTGATGCTATATCAGGGTATTTTGGGCGTGATCGAGCGTAACAATTACGACGTGTTCTCGCAGCGGGCTTACGTGGCGCAGTCGAAGAAATTCTTATATTTGCCGATCGCCTGGTTGCGAGCGCAAGCTCTGTAACTTGGGGCAGCTCTGGCACGGTGCTCGGTGAGAGTGCGTTCGCTAGAGTGTGAGAGAATCGGGCGGGCTTGCGAGCAGCAGTTGCGTGGGAGGGAAACGGTGCGCTTGTTTAAAACCGTTGCCGGGCTGCGCTGCGAATTGGCGCGCGTGCGGCAACAAGGAGATACAGTCGGATTCGTACCGACGATGGGTGCGCTTCACGCTGGCCACGATTGCCTCATCGAGCGCGCGATCGCCGAAACGGATTGCACTGTCGTTAGTATTTTTGTCAATCCGTTGCAATTTGAGCCCGGTTCGGATTTCGAACGCTATCCGCGCGATTTGGTCGCCGACTGTTGTCATTGCGAGCACTTGGGCGCGCGCATTATCTTCGCGCCGGAGGCCGGAGAACTTTACGGGAACAATGCCGACGGCTTCGGTTGCGAGGCAGGGGGGGCAACTCGCAATCCGACTCGCGTGCTGCCTCCACCAGAGATGTTACGCGTGCTATGCGCGCCCTATCGACCGGGGCACTTTGAAGGCGTTGCTGATGCAGTTATTCGGCTCTTAAACATCGTGCAACCAGACACAGCGTATTTTGGCGAAAAGGATGCTCAGCAGCTAGCAATTGTGCGGTTGTTGGCATCGGATTTAAAAGTACCGGTAGATATCCGCTCGGTCGAGACGGTGCGCGAACCGTCGGGGCTGGCATGTAGCTCGCGCAATCGTTACTTAACGTCGGGACAGCGGGCGGCGGCGGCGGCGATCGCCTACAGTCTCAATAAAGCCTGCCATGCCTTCGGAGCTGGGGAACGCAACAGTAATGTCCTCGCGTCCCTCGTCAAGCGCGAACTCGCCACGGTTCCAGAGTTGCGCGTGGAATATGTGGAGCTGGTCCACCCGCAGACGCTTGCGCCCCTGGCGGAGATCGCCGATCGCGGCTTGTTGGCAACGGCCGTGTATTTAGGGGATACGCGCTTGATCGACAACGTATTGCTGCGGCAGCGCCGTCCGGTGGTGGCGATCGACGGTCCGGCCGGCGCGGGGAAATCCACCGTGACGCGGCGAGTGGCGAGCAAGTTGGGCTTGCTGCATTTGGATACGGGGGCGATGTACCGTGCGGTAACGTGGTTGGTACTCGAAACTGGTGTCGCCCTCGACGATGAAGCGCGGGTTGTCGAAACGATCGCTCCAGCAGCCATCGAACTAGTTCCGGCCGCGACGCCCGACGAGCCCGCCCGCACTTACATCAACGGCAAGGACGTCACCGAGGCGATTCGCACGACGCACGTGACTCAGCACGTGTCGCAGGTGTCGGCGCTGCCGGCCGTAAGGCGCATGCTGGTGGCGCGGCAGCAGCGCTACGGCGATCGGGGCGGGATCGTTGCCGAGGGGCGCGACATCGGTACCCACGTGTTCCCGGATGCCGAGCTGAAAATTTTCCTGACAGCCTCCCTGCCAGAGCGCGCCCGCCGTCGTGCCCGGGATCTAGAGCAGCAGGGTCGCGCGCCGGTCGACCTCGCCCAACTCGAAGGCGAGATCGCCCGCCGCGACGACTACGATCGCTCCCGCGCCGTGGCACCCCTGACCAAAGCCGACGACGCGATCGAATTGCTGACCGACAACCTCAGCCTGGTGGCCGTCGTCGATCGCATTGCCCAACTCTACCGCCAGCACCTCGTACCGCCAAGTTCGTCCGAGCAGCGTTCGCACCGATATCGGGAATAGAGTCCCTCGCTCTGCCAAAGCGCCTCCGAACGCGCGTACGGAAATAGAGAACAGGCGATCGCGACCGACTTGCTCCAGTCGCGCGGCCGAAGCGCGATCGCCGCTGCCACCGTCAGACTTGCTAGCGACGCACTCCAACCTAGCCCGCGTCCCAGGAGCTGGGCGATCTTGCGATCCGATGAAAATACCGGACTGAGGCGTTTGCGTCGGTCGGCGGTAAGCTGGCACATGGGGAATCGATCTTCGGTCAAGGGCGCGATCGATGCCGTAGCTGACGGAGTACCTAAAGGCTCCAACCAACTGCAAGCAGTTTGTCTGCGTTCAGATTGCTCGAATAGCAGTGGACGAATTGCACGCAAACGCTGCTTTCACCGGCGCACGAGGCCGCTCGCTTGACCGATCCGTGTCGGACGACGCCGAAGGCGAAGATGCCCGGCACGCTGGTTACCTGCAATAGTCGGATTGCGGGCGAGCGTACAGCCGGAAATGTGTCCAGTCTCTGGATCGTGCAGGTCGCCGACCGTGAAGTGAAACCGCGCTCTTCGCGGCGGCTCGAGTCGCACAGCCCACTCGGGATGGGGGAAGACAAAAAGGCAAGTTAAATGGTTGTGGTAGCATGCTTTGCGGCTCGATCGATTAAATGCTCGGCTTGGTTGCTCGGATGAAGACTTATGGGTGCGACCTTTGTCAACCACCACGTGAGAAGCGATCGCCGCGAGCCCGTGGAGCAGGCCGTGCAAACCCTCTCTGAGGCGGGGGCATACCTCTCGACAGCTCGACAGGGTTGGGTTTCCATCTTCGACCAAGCTGTGGAAGAGCAGTTTGACGAGAGTGGGGTCGAGCAGTTTACCCGACAGCTCTCGGCTCAACTTGAGTCCATCGCAATTGGAGTTGTTGTTAGCGATAGCGACTCGATTTTGCTATGGATCTACGGCCGCGATCGCCAACAGCTCCATTACGTTCTGGAACCCTCCCACAAGTCACACGACAGCAAAGCTCTTTGCACGGCATTGCAACATTGCAGTAGCACCGGGGCATCGTTCGAAGACTTCGCTGCCGTTTGCCGTCGCCAATACGAGTTTGCGGAGGATTGCTGGGGCGACCTGGCCGAACTTCTGGGTATTCCGCGTGCCTTTGCGGATCTGGACTACACTTCCATCGCGGATGGGGAATTTGATGAAGTGGGGCTCGTGGCGAGTGACCTCCTCGCCGTTGGTGAGATTGAGTCGTCAGGGGGTCGTGCACTCCCGGCAGGTCTCTCTAGTGTTGGCGAACAGTATCTGCTCGCAGTTCAACAGCAGCGGGGATTGTCGCCGGCTCCAGGCGGGCAGCTTCCCAATGAGTCCCCGCTCGTCGAAGCTGTCCGATCGGGAAATGTCGCTCGGGTACGATCGCAGCTAGCTGCAGGAGCGAATGTCGAGACCACCAACTGGGAGCAATCGGCAACTTTGCTAGCGATCGCGGCTGGAGAAGGTCATCTCGAACTCGTCGATCTACTACTGGCAAGCGGAGCCCAAATCAACTTTGAGTACGATCCCTGGAGTCTTCAACCACAGAGACCCCTAGCATCTCCCCTAGAATGTGCGGCTAGAGGCGGGCACGAAGCCATTGTTGCGCGCTTGCTTGCCGCCGGAGCAGAGCTTGGAGCCGGCCGCAGTGCTCTGTACGCCGCTGTTGTTGGTGATTGCGCCCCTCTGGTCCGCATGTTGCTGGCAGCCGGAGCCGACCCCAACGGAGACGACCCCAAAATGCCACTCGGAATGGGCATGACATTGTTGATGAGTGCAGCTCAGCTGGGCGCAGTCGAAGTCGCGATCGCCCTCCTCGAAGCAGGCGCAGACCCCAACCGTCGCGATGAGGAAGGCTGGACTGCTCGCTGCCATGCCCAGCGTTACGGGCAAGTGCAGTCTTGCAACTGCTGGACAGGCACTCTCAAACTCCACCCAAGCGGTAACCTTATGCGGCAAGAACTGACGCGGAACTGAATATTAGGGGCGTGGCGGAGCGATTGCACTACCGCCGTCGCCACGCCCATAGCGTTACGCTCCCCGCTGCAAACACAACGAGTTCAGTTGACGTGAGTTCGACAGTGCGTGATGGCGGGATCCCTACTGGAAAAGGCTTTTCGAGATCGCAATGTGATTGCTTTTTCTCAATAGTTTCTATTGCATGCGAAATGCTACCCCTATTCTCAACTAAAGAGTTTGCTGCGACTAAACTACGACTACTTTGATATTCGATCCCCTCTTGGCAAGGGTTTCAGCAGTCGGTTCTATCGAACTTACATCAGTTGTCAATGCCCCCGACAACCTCGCTAGCATGACTCGTTAGCATGATAGGCGTCCCCAATTCCCCGCTGTAATGGTATCCACGCCTGCTGAAGCTAAGCCGCTTTTGCAAGATCGCGATCGCCTCGAAGAACGCTTGCGGGAAATCCCCCTGCAACCGGGCATTTACCTGATGCGCGATAAAACCGGGCATATCCTCTATATCGGCAAGTCCAAGAAGCTGCGATCGCGGGTGCGTTCGTACTTCCGCAAGTCCGGCGACCTCAGCGAATCGAAGCAACTGATGTTGCGTCAAGTGGTCGACATCGAATTTGTCGTCACCGACACCGAAGCTGAAGCCCTCGCTCTCGAAGCCAATCTCGTCAAGCAGCACCAACCTCACTTCAACGTGCTGCTCAAAGACGACAAGCGCTATCCCTACCTCTGCATCACTTGGTCCGAAGAATACCCGCGTATCTTTATCACCCGCCGCCGCCGGCTCGGGCGCCAAAAAGATAAATACTACGGTCCCTACGTCGACGCGCGCGCGCTGCGCATGACCTTACGGCTCGTGCGGCGGATTTTTCCCCAGCGCCAGCGCCCCCGCCCCCTGTTCAAAGATCGGCCCTGCATCAACTACCACCTCGGTCGCTGCCCCGGTGTCTGCCAGGGAATGATTTCCTCGGAAGACTATCGCAAGACCATTCAGAAAATAGCCATGGTGTTTGAAGGGCGATCGGTCGAGCTGGCAAAGGCTTTGGCACAGCGCATGGAAGTTGCCGCCGAGGAACTTAACTTCGAGCTGGCCGCTCGCCTGCGCGATCGAATCGCAGCGCTAAACGCCCTCACTGCCGATCAAAAAGTCTCGCTGCCAGACGACACGGTTTCGCGCGACGCGATCGCTCTCGTGGCCGACGCACAACACGCCTGCATCCAGTTGTTTCAAACTCGCGCCGGCAAACTCGTCGGGCGATTGGGCTTCTTCGCCGACATTGCCGTCCACCGCGCGGGCAACGATCCCGGCGCGATTCTACAGCGGGTCCTGGAAGAACACTATGCGCGTGCCGACCCGATCGAAATTCCCAGCGAAGTCATTGTCCAGCACGACTTGCCCGATCGCGAATTCGTTGCCGATTGGTTGAGCGGATTGCGCGGGCGCAAGGTTTCGATCGTTGTGCCGCAGCGCCAAGCCAAAGCCGAACTGATCGAGATGGTAGAGCGTAACGCCCGCTATGAACTCGAACGCACACAGCGCGTTGCCGATCGCAATGCCCAAGCCCTGCAGGACCTCGCCACGATCTTGGATTTGCCCGAGCCGCCCAAACGCATCGAAGGCTATGACATCTCCCACATCCAAGGTGCCAATGCCGTTGGCTCGCAAGTGGTGTTTGTAGACGGCATCCCCGCCAAGCAGCATTACCGCCACTACAAGATCAAAAATCCCGCCGTTCGTTCCGGGCGATCGGATGACTTTGCCAGCCTTGCAGAGATCGTTCGACGCCGCTTCCGTAAGTTCGCCGAAAACCCAGACCTAGATCGGCAAGGCAATCCCGACTTCCCCGATCTAGTCGTCATCGACGGTGGGAAAGGTCAGCTGTCATCGGTGGTAGCCGTACTGCAGACCATGAACCTCCTGCAAGACGTTGCAGCGATCGGTTTGGCCAAACGGCGCGAAGAGATTTTCTTGCCCGGCGAGTCGCAACCGCTACCCACGAACCCCGAGCAGCCGGGCGTGCAGGTGTTGCGGCGCTTGCGCGACGAAGCCCACCGCTTTGCCATCAATTTTCACCGCCGCCAGCGGACAAACCAACAGCGGCGATCGCGCCTCAACGACATTCCCGGTTTGGGTCACCACCGCCAAAAGGAACTACTCGCCCACTTCCGCTCCATCGACTACATCCGCGAAGCCTCGCCCGAGCAGATTGCCGAAGTCCCGGGCATCGGTCCCCGCTTGGCTCGGCAGATCTACAACTACTTCCACCCGGCGTAACCGCGACGCTACCCAAGATGATTTTTTTGGGGATATTTGACTCAATTCTAGACCCCCGTCACCTCAGGATAGAAAAAGAAGGCGAGCGCGAGCGTCGCGTAAGTTGCCAATAATAAGCAGCCTTCCAACCAGTTCGACTTGCCATCGGAGCTAATAGAATTAGCAATCAGCACTGCCACCGCCACCGCCACGAGTTCGAAGGGGCTGAAATTCAAATCCATTGGCTGACCGATGATCCACCCGACGATGACGAGGATCGGACCTACAAATAGGGCAATCTGCAGCGTCGAACCGACCGTGACCGACACCGATAAGTCCATCTTGTTCTTCATCGCCACCGTCACTGCCGTCACGTGCTCCGCGGAGTTACCGATAATGGGCAGCAAGATCACCCCCGTAAACAGCGCCGACAACCCCAACGTGGCAGTCGCTTCTTCCAGCGATGTCACGAGAAATTCTGATTCGACCCCCACAACCACCGTCACTACCAACAACACGACGATCCAAAGCGTCAGGTTGACGTCCTCGGGCGGCTCGCGATCGCCTTCGGGATCCACCTGTGCTTTGCCCACGTCGTGGAGATAGGCATGCGTCTTCATGGAGAAGAACAGGGTCAACCCATATACGACGATCGCCACGACGGATACTGCCACCGACAATCGCTGCAGCCGCAGCTCGCTGATGCCGCTTGAGTTAAGGTTCAACGCCGTCGGCAGCAAAATTGCGATCACGGCCAGGTTCATCGCCGAAGCATTGACGCGCGCAATCTCCGGCTGAAACACCTGTTCCTTAAATCGAATGCCGCCGAGCAACATCGCAAACCCCGATACCAGCAGCAAGTTGCCGACAATCGAGCCGGTAATTGAGGCCTTAACCACGCTCACGAGTCCGCTCCGCAGTGCCAGGAGCGCGATGATCAGCTCCGTTGCGTTGCCGAACGTGGCGTTCATCAATCCCCCCAGCGTCGGACCTGCCACGATCGCGATCTCCTCAGTTGCCGTGCCCATGAAGGCTGCCAGCGGCACGATCGCCAACGCCGACAGGATAAAAACCGTTGCCGCACCCCAATCGAGAAACTCGGCAGCTAGAGACATCGGTACGAACAGCAGCATTATGAGAAAAAACTTGTTCTTATTGCTCATCGCGTTGCAAATACCTCACGCCCCCAGATTACCCGACTGTTCGTTGAAGGCAACCGTCGCACATCCGCAGCTGAAACGCGAGGTATGACGAGCGCGCCGCCAGTCCCGAGCCTACCCCATCGCACCAGCAGCGCTCGTGCTAGTGCGGCCGCAGACGGCTGCTGCACCCAGGCGATCGCCAATGAGTCCGACGCGAGTACCCGTATGAATCTAGCGCAGCGTGCGGGCGCGGGCAGTGCGGTGCGCGCGGGTTGCAGCCGGGCTAGCCGGACTAGAAATTTGTTTTACTTCCACTCGGGGTGCTGCTCGGCAGTATGGTGGATATCGAGATCGTTGAGATGGCGGATGAGTTGATAGAGCCGACCGAGGTCGCGCTGGTTGAAATCGAACACCAAACGAGGTAATCCGGCCAACTCCCCGTTTTCTTCGGGCAAGGCGTCGCGCTGGAGAATCGCGCCACCGCGCAAGATATCGCCGAACTCCTCATTGAGCTGCCTGAGTTGCAGTTGCGAGATCGCCGCATTCAAGCGCATCACGAACCACCGACCCGCATAGCGGCTGGAGTGATAGAGGCGGTAAAACTTCTGAATCGCCGCACACGCTACGTCCAAGTCGTCGGTCAAGGTGTAGATTTCTGCATCCTCGGGGCTGACCAGCCCGTTGCCAATAAGGTGCTCGCACACGTATTCGTGCCACGCGCGCCAATAATTGCCACCGGGTTTGTCCACCAACACTAGCGGTACGGGTCCGTGACGTCCGGTTTGGCAAAGAGTCAGACATTCGAATGCTTCATCCTGGGTACCGTAACCACCGGGGAACAGGGCAATTGCGTCGCTCTCTTTAAGAAAAAACAGCTTGCGCGTGAAAAAATACTTAAAGTCAATAGCTTTGGGATCGCCGGCAATGTAAGGATTTGAATCTTGCTCGAACGGTAGCTGAATATTCAGCCCGAAGGAGCGCTCGGCTCCAGCTCCCTCGTTGCCAGCTTGCATGATCCCCCCGCCGCCGCCGGTCATCACGGCAAATCCCTGCTGAACCAGACAGCGCGCGAAGTCTCGCGCCATTGCATATTCCGGCGTATCGGTCGCAATGCGGGCCGAGCCAAAGATTGCGACTTTGCGCGTGTGGGTGTGGGTGCGAAAAACTCGGAAACCGAGCTGCATGTCCTGTAGGGCACCTGTGAGGATCTTCCAATCAAGGCGCTCTAAATCTTCCCCAGCAATGCCTACCAGCAGGTCGAACGCGCGTTGGATGAGGTCGCCGTTCTGCTTGGTTGGCGCTCGCTCAATGAGGTTGCCCAGCCGCTCTTGAAGCGAATAGCGGCGGTCCTCGGCGTGAAATGAACCCATATAGCACCTCGCTGCAAGGCTCGCCGCCAACCGTGCTTGCAAAGGGAGCCCTGGAGCGATCCTATCGCGACAGGGTGCCCGTAATTGGAATGACTGAGAAATTCCTGTCAAAAAAGCACCCCGACGAACGGGGTACTAGACATAACAGGAGCGGGCCCGGTGCTTCTCGCCCATAAATTCAAGACGCCAGCGCCAGGGCAACTCTAAACCTTTTAAGCGGAACTTAGAGATACTTCTCGAGAGTGTTGACCAAAGTGGCTTTGGGAACGGCACCGACTACCATATCTACTCGCTGTCCGTCCTTGAAGATCATCAGGGTCGGGATGCTGCGAATGCCGTACTTGCTCGCAATACTGGGATTGTCATCAGTATTAACTTTGACAACTTTTACTTGCTCTGCGAACTGGTCCGCAATCTCCTCGACAACCGGCGCGACCATCCGGCAAGGACCGCACCACGGCGCCCAAAAATCAACTAAGACGGGAACGCCACTTTGAATGACCTCGGTGTCGAAGGTCGAATCCGTAACCTCTGCAGCTGCTGCCATGCCCAGAATTCCTTACTCGTCGGGGTCTTAATATACTAGGCGATTTTACCACAGCCGCCGAATGCCCTCCGCGCACAGCTTTCGCCGTAGCTGAGCAGTCTACCACCGAGCTGCCAGCCCGCGATCGCCACTTTCGGACTGTTGCTCCGTCGTAGTCAACAGATGTAGATATCTTTCGAAATATTATCGATATGTTAGGCAACTGCAAGTCGCGATCGCGCGGAATCCCCCCAGGATTCCATGAAAAAACCGCCTAAAGAAACTTCAGGCGGGGTGTGGTGTGAGGAGTGAACGGAAATCTTACTTTCCGTCACATTCCATTCTAGTCTAGGTAAGCGCGCCCGACTCGGGTGGATTTTACTCGTACGTACGTTCGGTCGAATGTTGGAAAAAAGCGTCCACCATCCTAATAACATTACAAGTATCAATGCTGTCTAAATACCCCCTGTCGCTCAACGGGTATGCAGATCGGCAATAATGCCGCTGCCGATCGCCGTCGGCGCGCAGGGCGCATTTACGGGAAGAGAAACAAACGATAAATGTTACAAAAGTTCGAGGAACGGGCGGGCCTGCGGTTGGCTATCGGCGGCGCGATCGTGTTTGGGGCGATCGCGCTGGCGTTAGTCCTGCACCGGCATTTCACGTTTTACTCGTCTTACGACCAGGGCATTTTCAATCAGGTGTTCTGGAATGGGATCCACGGGCGATTTTTCCAGAGTTCCTTGTCCTCACAGCTTTCAACGAATGTGGTGCATGCGGGCGAGGTGCCGGCCGTCAACTATCACCGCTTGGGGCAACACTTCACGCCCGCTCTATTGTTATGGCATCCCCTCTACGCGCTGGTACCGCATCCGGCAACGCTGTCGGTGTTGATGGTGGGATTGGTGACGGCAGCGGGTTTCGTGCTGTACGCCCTGGCAAGGCTGTACGTGGAACCAAGGGTAGCCGGACTAATTGTCCTCAGCTACTACAGCGCCAATGCCATCTTGGGACCGACACTGGCTAATTTCCATGACGTCTGCCAGATGCCGCTTTTCATATTCGGGCTGCTGCTGTCGATGGAGAAACGTTGGTGGGGGTGGTTTGGGGTGTTGGCTGTGCTAACGCTCGCCGTGCGCGAAGATAGCGGCATTGCCCTGTTTGGGGTGGGCGCCTACATGGTTTTGAGCCGGCGGTTTCCGCGCATCGGACTGGCAACGTGCTGTGCGAGCTTCATTTACATGGTGGCCTTGACCAATGCGATCATGCCGCTGTTTTCCGACGACATCTCCAAGCGGTTCATGTTGGAGCGTTTCGGGCAGTACGTGGACGGCGATGAAGCCACGACCCTTGATGTCATCCGGGCGATGCTGACGCAGCCCTGGTTGCTTGTAGCGGAGCTGGTCACGCCGGTGGGTCGGACGTTGTCGTACCTGTTCGGTCAGCTCTTGCCCTTTGCGTTCGTTCCGATCGCATCGCCGGGTGCCTGGGCGATCGCGGGATTTCCGCTGCTGAAGTTGCTGTTGGGTCGGGGCGATTCCGTATTGGCGATTTCAATTCGCTACGCGATGAACGTGGTGCCGGGATTGTGTTATGGGGTAATTTTGTGGTGGGCAGGTCAAGGCTGGCGGACGTTCGGACAGTCCCTGGAACGCTGTCGACCGCGCGTGCTAACGCCACGTTTGCGCCGCGCGTGGGTTGGTTGCATCTGCCTGTCGCTATTGCTCACGGTGGTGGCAAATCCCAACCGGACGCTGTACTTCCTAGTACCGGACTCGATCGAACCGTGGGTGCACATTTCGCTGGCAGAACAATGGCCGCGATCGCGCCAGATGCACGCACTGCTGGCCGAGATCCCTTCAGAGGCAAGCGTCGCGGCAACAACTTATTTCATCCCCCATCTATCAGGCCGGCGCGAGATCGTTCGCTTTCCGACATTGGAGTTGCTCGATGATAGTGGAACAGTACAGCGCGTCGAGTACGCGATTGCCGATTTATGGCGGCTGGAGCGCTACCAGGTGGCGTTTAAGCACGATCGTGCCCTCCTGCGTTCCGCAGTGGCAACAATCGACGAGCGGACGGCTAGCGACGAGTACGGCATCGTGCGCTGCATCGATGGCGTGGTGCTGCTGCAACGGGGCGTTGCCTCGGATGCAGAGGCTGTTGCGAATTGGCAAGCCTATCGACAGCAGATCGCGCCAACTTTGACCGCAGCCTAGCGCGATCGGCTAGGTTGGGAACGGCTTCGATCGTCAGACGTTCGTTCGCGTAGGTTGGCGCGATCGCCTTATGATTCCCCATCGGTCTAGGCCAGAGTCTGCGCGACTGCCATCGGGACGGCTACCCTCTCGGGGTTTACCTCGGAAGAACCGTCATTTGCGTCCGGGACAGTGGCTGTTGTTTTTGGGAGCGTCGATCCTGCTGCACGCGATCGCGTTTTGGACGTGGGAGTGGCAGGAAAAACACCGATCGAGCGAGGCGATCGCGCCACCGGAGTTCGAGCCGATCGAGTTCGTAACCGTACCGAACACAACAACAGACCCGCCGCCAGACACCGAGCGCATCGCCGCAGCAAATGCCGTGGAGAGCGGCCGCACCGAGCGGGAACCGTTGCCCCCAACCGCTGCCGCCGTGGCACCAACGGCGCCAGCACCCCAGGTCAGCGCGTCGTCACCATCGTCCTCGAGTGCCCCGCCGGTGAGTCCTCCACCGCCAGAGCCACCAGCACCAACGCCACTGCCAGTCGAGCGGACCTCCCGTCCCGAACCGCAACCATCGACGCGCCAACGTCCGGAACCCACCTCCCCGCCTGTCGCAGGAGTGCCCGCAACCCTCCGGCAACCCGAGCGCGTAACGCAACCGCAGCCCGAACCAACACCCGAACCAGCGCTCGAGCCACAACCGCCGTTGCGGTCGCGCCCGACTGTTCGCCCCGAGCCGTTGCCGTCCGCGCGACCGGCAGTTCCGACACCAGTGCCCGAGCCGTCCCGGCAACAACCGCAGCCCGCACCGGAACGACCCGCACCTCAGATCGCCCGCCCGCCCGTACCCACAGCACCCGCAACCGAATTACCAGCGGCGGCACTCACACCTCAGCCGCTGGTAAGGGAAGCGCCAGCAGCAACATCACCCGCGACCGAGTCGCCCGCTACACCTCTCGCTGAAACTCCCGAGAGCTCGAATGGATTGCTGGGCGGACCGATCGCACGCAGCCTCGACGAAGAGGGCACTAGCGAGTTTTTTAATCCGCCCGCCGGGAGCGATCGCGCCGCCGAGACGCCTCAAAGCACGGCCGCTCGCCAAGATATCGACCTCGGCCCCTATCTAAGCGAACTGCAGCGGCGCGTGCGGCGGAATTGGCAGCCGAGCAGTCCCCGACGCGATCGCCAAACGCTGATCCAATTTCAAATCGCTCGGAACGGACAGATCCGCAACCTGCGGGTCGTTCAAACCTCGGGATCGCCGATTGTCGATCGCGAAACCCTGGAAGCGATTGAGCGGGCGGCACCCTTTCCACCGCTACCTAGCGGGTTTCACCAGGAAGCGTTGAATGTTAACTTTAGTTTCAACATTCACATCACGGAAAACGACCGGCCCTCTTTACGATTGGGACCGTCGTAATAATCATGATGTTGGGCGAGCGCGATCCTTAGTCGGACTCGGCAAGTAATGGCAACTCTCTACAGGCAACGAATACGGATAGTCCCTAAAGACAATTGGCGCGCCGAACAGATTGTGAACTAACGGCGGTAAGGTCACTGTGGGCAGTGCTTGAGCTGCTTAGCTCTCGTGCATTTTGTCTGCGAGCGCGCGCTCTTTTCGGTGCGAATCGCCGGCGCCATCAAGCGATGGCGCGCAATATTGTCGCTATCAATTTCCAACCCTCGACCGCGATAGCCTGCAAGCCAACTTGGGGCGGCGATTGCTGCGGACAATGCAGCAGGGGACAATCGCGCAAGCTGATACTGAGACCATCCACGACTACGTGGGGGCAGCAATGGATTGGTTGCGTCAGTTACCCGGAGTGAGTCTGACGATCGCTGCCGATCCACCCAGAGAGAACTAGCTGGGCGCGATCGCTACAGCGCCACTTCATCGACCCGGGCGAGCGCCTCGCGCCAGTCCGACGCCAGCTCCGACACTGCGGGCGACTGGCGTTGGCAGCGGCTGGCGAAGGCGCAGGTGGCACAAAGGCTGCTCGACTCCGGCACCTGCGGAAACAATGTCCCGTGGCTGTCGTAGGCTTGCTGCCATTGCGTCAAATTGGTTAACAGCTCGGTTAATTCCCGCTGGGTGGTGGCGTGCTGCTCGCGGTTGTAGGCGATCGCGAACTGTTGCGGCGTTGCTGGTGGCTTGACAAACCAATAAACAAACTCGATTTGCTCCGGAGCATATTCGCAGGTTTCCGCCAACACGAACAGGTATAGCCGTGTTTGCCAACTTTCAACGAGCTGTTGCCGCCGACTGCTCGGCGGTTGCAAGTAAGTTTTCCAGTCCAGTATTCGCGCGCGCTCGCGGCTGGCAAGCAATAAGTCAAACACGACCGTCAGTAAATATCCGGCAAACTCCAGCGTTCGCAAGTGCTCTGCTGCCCGCCACGTTCCCGACTGGGTCGACAGCAGCTCCGAGGCGGACTCGGTCAAGGCTGCAATTGCTGCCCCGAACTCGTCGTCCTCTGGTAGCACCGACGCGATCGGCAAGCCCAACTCGCGCTGTTGCATCAGCAGGTGAAACCGTTTGCCCCAGGCCAGGCGATCGCTCTGAACTAAGTTTGCCGGGGCTTGCAAACGATCGAGGTAGGCATGTTGGAACTTGCGCGGGCAAGCTGCCAGCAAGTTCAAATGACCTTGCGACAAACGCGGGAGCACTACTTCAGACACGACCTAAACCACAGCGAGCGGGCAAATAAGCGATCGCCGCATCTAACCGCGCCAATCCCGAGCGAGCGCGATGCTGGCGACGCCAACTCAAACAACTCAGCGCTTTTCCTTTTCTTTGGTTAACACGAAGAGACTGCCGTTGTTGCCGCGCCCGATCCGCAAGTCCTCGTCGAGGTAGGTAATTTCCAGCCAACCTTGGCGATCGCGATCCTCGATCGGAAAGTCGAACGGCGGAAAGTGCTTACCTGTCTCTAACTGCCGGACGAATTCCTGTGGGTTGCGGTAGCTGACGAGCCGTTGCAGTCCGACTATCGAGCGTTGAAACTTCACGTTGACGCGTCGCTCTGATAAGGGCGAGTACGTTGCTACCACGGTCACCAGACTTTCTAAAAACGGTACGCCGACAATTTCTGCAATGTTATAAATGCGCGCGTTGTTGCTATGAATGCATTGGTAAATCTGTCCCGGCTGCAGCAGCGGCAGGCGATCGAACCCCAGCAAGTCTTTACTTGTGGTGTAGAGCAAGCGCCAGTTCCCTGCGAGCAAATCAGGCCGCGCCAGTGGTTGCGGCGTCGGATTGAGATCTTCGAGCTGCGCGATCGACGCAAGAAGCGCCACTTTCTCAAGCTCATTCGCAAGCAAGCCGCGATTTTTCCCTGCAAGGGCGCCAAGCAATTCCGCTTTCTTCGAGATAGCTGGAGCAGATTCGGGCATGGATTAACAACGAAATGGGAACAATTGAGCCATAACAGCGATGCGGCAAGAAACAACTTTCTGCAACATCGATATCGATTCTGAGTGCGATCGGGCCAATGCAGTTCGGACTGAACAAGCAGTCGATACAAGCAGTCGAACTTTTTCTAAGTTGGCACGTTCGCCCGAACCTTGTGGGATAAGTTTTCTAAAGTCCCGGACGTGCCGATCGCATTGGATCGAACGTGCTACCAACGTCTGGCAGAGACTGGCATGCAAACTTTCAAAGTTCTCCCGGCCTTTATCCTTTGGGCTGTCATGGCCAGCGAAACGTTCGCTCGCGCGACCCCGGCAGCGAGCGAGGCGGTCAGCCCCGACTGCCTCGTCGACGATCCAGACGGCAGTGTCCGCGAGGATCGTGCCCTCACACGCGCCGAATTTGCTGCTGGCTTAGATGCTTGCCTGCAATGGTTGGAAGAACGGGTCGGCCAACCCAGCAACGCGGGGGTCACGCGCGCAGATCTTGAAGACGTGCAACGGTAACTGGAGCAGTTGCGCGAGTGCTTGGGGGACACGAACGCTGTTGTGCAGGAACTGCAACCTCAGCAAGACCCACACCCTTGACGAACCGCACATCGATCCGCAGGTAATAGCTCTGCAGGTATTATCTGCAGGTAGTAGCAGTCAACTGCCGGAGCAAACGCGATCGCCTCGCACTCGGTCTCGCCCGACCGCGATCGCGCACCGACCGCACTCGCTTGTCCCAACCAACCATGCCCGACCGTGCCCAACCCGTCGACCTTTATTTCATTCGCCACGGAATCGCTGCCGATCGTGCCGACTACACTCGCGATGCCGACCGCCCCTTAACCAATCGCGGTCGCGAGCGCACGACGCGCGTTGCTAGTCGCCTCTTGGAGCTTGACATCCACTTCGATCGCCTGCTGACCAGCCCGCTCGTCCGCGCCCGACAAACTGCCGACATCTTAAAGGACCTCGGGTTGGGCACGACCGTCGAAATCCATCCCGCCCTGGCTCCCGGCGGCGCGATCGCCGACTGGCTGACCTGGTGGGAGCAGCGGCCGTCTGGCTCGAATACTGCTGCTCCGGCGATCGCTCTCGTCGGTCACCAACCGGACCTCGGGGAGTGGGCCGAGACAATGGTTTGGGGTACCGCGTGCGGGAAGCTGCCGATTAAGAAAGCTGGCATCGTTTGCATCCGCATTCCGGCGGCAGCCGACCCGCGTGGCCGCGGTGAATTGCTCTTGGCAGTTGGTCCGAAGTGGATACTGCCCAGCCCGCTCTGAAGCGCGCAACTACTCTGAAGTCCACAACTACCCGTCGCGCGGTATGTCTTAACGACAACGGCCGCAACGTTATGCTGTAAGTTGTCTTCAAACCCACATTTTCATCACTGCCATCAATCTGGGACGCGCCCATGACTGTCAGCTCCATCAACGCCTGCGAGTACATGCCCGGTTTGGAAGGCATTCCGGCCGCGCGATCTAAAATCAGCTTTGTTGATGGCAAGCAAGGCATCTTGGAATACCGCGGCATCCCTGTCGAAGAAATTGCCAAAGCACCTTCTACGACGTTCCTCGAGACCGCTTATTTACTGATTTGGGGCAAGCTACCCACTCGCGTCGAACTCCACGAATTCGAATCTGACATTCGCTACCACCGCCGCGTCAAATACCGCATCCGGGACATGATGAAATGCTTCCCGGAATCGGGACACCCGATGGACGCATTGCAAGCTTCCGCGGCTGCCCTGGGATTGTTCTATTCACGCCGTGCCCTTGACGATCCGCAGTACATCCGTCAGGCGGTCGTGCGCTTATTAGCTAAAATCCCAACGATGGTAGCGGCGTTTCAACTTATCCGCGAAGGCAACGACCCCATCCAGCCTAACGACGATCTCGATTACTCCACTAATTTTCTCTACATGCTGACCGAGCGCATCCCCGATCCGCTTGCCGCTCGCATCTTTGATATCTGCTTGACTCTGCACGCCGAACATACGATTAACGCCTCTACGTTCTCGGCAATGGTAACTGCATCAACCCTTACCGATCCCTATGCTGTTGTTGCATCTGCCGTCGGCACCTTGGCTGGTCCCCTGCACGGTGGTGCCAACGAAGAAGTAATTGCCATGCTTGAAGACATGGGTTCGCCAGAAAACATTCGCCCCTACATCGATCGCTGCTTGGCAGAAAAGAAACGCATTATGGGCTTCGGGCACCGCGTTTACAAGGTCAAAGACCCACGCGCTAGTATTTTGCAAGGTCTTGCCGAACAACTCTTCAATAAAATCGGTCACGATCGCCTTTATGACATCGCCGTCGAGATGGAGCATGTCGTCGAAGAGAAGCTCGGACATAAGGGCATTTACGCCAACGTTGATTTTTACTCCGGTCTGGTTTATCGACGGCTGGGCATCCCCACCGATCTCTTCACGCCGATCTTCGCGATCGCGCGCGTCGCCGGTTGGTTGGCGCACTGGAAAGAGCAACTGGCCGTTAACCGTATATTCCGCCCGACCCAGCAGTATATCGGCCAGCACGGGTTGCCCTACGTGCCCGTCACAGAACGCTAGACAATCGCGCGGCGCAACTGTTGAAGTCACTCTATTCTGTCAATTAACAGAAACCCCGGCAGGCGCGTCGCTGCGGGAACAGAGGACGATATACTTAACCTGGTGCGGTCGGTAAAGAAACATTACGCGCCCTAACTGTAGCGGGTTGCTGCGCGCACCCGACGCGGCGCCAGCTGCGGCGATATCGGTGCCGCCGTTTGATTGACTACCGCGAATTTGAGTATCCATCGCGAGCGCGAACAGCAAGCGGAACGTTTATGACTTCTGGAATCGACCTTCAAGGAAGCTTTATCGACTCGTTGCGGGCAGTCGGACTGCCACCAGGGGCTGCTAAGGCTCTGTGGATGCCACTGCCAATGGCCTTGGCGATCGTGATCGCGATCGTGGGCGTACTGGTGGTGGTTTGGCTGGAGCGCAAGATTTCTGCCGCCGTGCAACAGCGTATCGGTCCGGAGTACGCCGGTCCGCTGGGAGTTCTGCAACCCGTTGCCGACGGCATCAAACTCGTCTTCAAAGAAGACATCGTTCCGGCGAAAGCCGACCCATGGCTGTTCACCCTCGGGCCCGTCTTGGTGGTCGTACCGGTTTTCTTCGTGTATGCGATCGTGCCCTTTGGTCAGAACTTGGTTGTCACCAACCTAACCATCGGTATCTTCGTATGGGTGTCCCTCTCTAGCCTCGCACCCATTGGCCTGCTGATGTCAGGCTATGCCTCGAACAACAAGTACGCATTACTTGGGGGATTGCGGGCAGCAGCGCAGTCGATCAGCTACGAGATTCCCCTGGCACTAGCCGTGTTGGCGATCGCGCTGATGTCCAACAGTCTCAGCACTGTTGATATCGTCCAGCAGCAAGCCGGTGTCGGCATCCTCGGTTGGAATATTTGGCGGCAGCCGATCGGCTTCCTCATTTTTTGGATCGCTGCCCTTGCCGAGTGCGAACGCTTGCCGTTCGACCTGCCAGAAGCTGAAGAAGAGTTGGTCGCCGGTTATCAAACCGAATATTCGGGCATTCGCTTCGCCCTGTTCTATCTCGGCTCCTACGTAAACCTGGTCCTCTCTGCCCTGCTGTTCGCGGTTCTCTATCTGGGTGGCTGGGAATTTCCTTTACCGCTGGACCGATTCGCCGACTGGTTTGGCGTTAGCCCGGAGACCTCCTTCATCCAGTTTGTAACGGCAGCATTGGGCATCCTGATGACGCTGTTCAAGGCTTACCTGCTGATTTTCCTGGCCGTGTTACTGCGTTGGACCGTACCCCGCGTCCGCATCGACCAGTTGCTGGACTTGGGTTGGAAATTCCTTTTGCCGGTCTCGCTCGTCAACCTACTGCTGACGGCAGCGCTCAAGCTATCATTCCCAGCATATTTTGGCGGCTAGCGACGCATTCGCCATCTCTACCAACCTGCACTCACCTGCGCCCACACCATCGGCTTACGGACACCTGACAATCATGTTTAACCTGCTCAAGCAAGTCGGCGACTACGCTAAAGGCACGTTTCAAGCCGCCAAGTACATCGGTCAGGGGCTTGCGGTCACCTTCGACCACATGAGCCGCCGTCCGGTAACAGTGCAGTATCCGTACGAAAAGTTAATTCCATCCGAGCGCTATCGCGGGCGCATTCACTTCGAGTTCGATAAGTGCATTGCCTGCGAGGTCTGCGTTCGCGTCTGCCCGATCAACTTACCCGTCGTCGATTGGGTTTTCGATAAGCAATCTAAAAAGAAGAAGCTCGATCACTACAGCATTGACTTTGGCGTTTGTATCTTCTGCGGTAACTGCGTCGAGTACTGCCCGACCAACTGCCTCTCGATGACTGAAGAGTACGAGCTGGCTGCGTACGATCGCCACGAGTTGAACTACGATAATGTCGCGCTCAGTCGTCTCCCATACAAGGTCACTCAAGACCCTGCCGTAACGCCACTGCGCGAATTTGCATACCTGCCGGCTGGGGTTGTCGACCCCCACGACTTGCCAGCTGGCAGCCAGCGAGCGGGTCGGCACCCACAGGATCTCGTTGCCGAACTGAAGGCGCAGCCGGCTACTTCACCGTCGGGACCCGAAACACCAGAGGCACCCAACAACAAGGAGTAATCTCCACGCGGCATTGCAAGCGTTCTTGCTTGCGATGTCGTACCGATCGCGTTCCGAGCGCTTAAACTCAGATGAGCGTGGGGACAACTACCGACAAACTCGATCCGGAGGAAAAGGCAAGGCAGTGAACTTAGCAGAAGGCGTCCAACTCGTAACGTTCTTTATCTTGGCAGTGCTGATGGTCGTCACGGCTATGGGCGTAGTATTGCTGCAGAACATTGTCTATTCTGCATTTTTGCTCGGCGGCGTATTCGTCAGCATCTCCGGGTTGTACCTGCTCTTGAACGCAGACTTCGTTGCGGCAGCGCAGATTTTGATCTACGTCGGGGCAGTGAACGTCCTAATTTTGTTTGCGATCATGCTCGTGAACAAGCGCGAAGAATTTCCAGCTACGACGCGCAGCTGGGTTCGACGCGGAGCGACCGCATTGGTCTGTGCTGGACTGTTTGCGTTGCTGAGCGCGATGATCCTGACGACACCGTGGTCGACAGCAGGCGGTTTTGCTGCCGAGGGTTCGATCGTCGCCATTGGGCAGCACTTCTTCAGCGATTACTTACTGCCTTTTGAGTTGGCGTCGGTGTTGCTGTTGATGGCAATGGTTGGCGCGATCGTTCTCGCTCGCCGCGACTTGATCCCAGATGTGCCGGCTGAGGGCATGCAGCCAAAAGCTTTCACGCTACAGGAACGCCCGCGCGAGTTGATCGGGGTTGGTAATAATACGCCGTCCGTTCCCGAAGAATAACTATTCCGTATTCCGATCGCGCTAACTGCAGCAGCTACGTTGAATTTGCCAATAGAAAGCACCATTCCACAAGCATCATGCAAAATATCGAAGGCATCCTTCACCTGGAATACTTCCTATTGCTGGCAGCAGCGCTGTTCTGCATCGGCATCTACGGACTCGTAACCAGCCGAAACGTCGTACGGGTTTTGATGTCGGTCGAACTGTTGCTCAATGCTGTCAACATCAACTTGATGGGGTTTTCGAACTTCATCGATCCTGTTGGTATCAGGGGGCAGGTCTTTGCCGTGTTCGTGATTACGGTGGCAGCCGCAGAGGCAGCAGTCGGGCTGGCGATCGTGCTGGCAATATATCGCAACCGCAACACGGTTGATATGGAACAGTTCAACTTACTAAAGTGGTAGCGCCGCCTAGTCAGCGGTTGCTGGCTGCATCTCCAGCCAAGCAGCTTTCGCAATTTCGCGCGATCGCTGGCTGGGGCTAAACTGAACGGGTCAGCTCGGAGCATGAGGTCGCGATGCAACTTTCCCCGCAAGAGAAGGACAAGTTGATGATTTTTACCGCCGCGTTATTGGCAGAGCGGCGAAAAGCGCGGGGCTTGAAGCTCAATCACCCCGAAGCAGTTGCGTACGTAACGGCAGCGATTTTAGAAGGCGCGCGCGACGGACAGACGGTTGCCGAGCTGATGAGCTATGGCACGACACTACTAACGCGAGCAGACGTCATGGATGGCGTTGCCGAGATGGTCGAGGACGTGCAAGTCGAGGCGACATTTCCCGACGGAACGAAACTTGTAACCGTTCACAATCCAATTCAGTAGCTCGATTCCCAACAACCCAGCAGGGGCGCGGAAAACATCGTGTCGGATTGGAAGCCCTTGGAGTCGACGCGAGCGCATGGCGCTCGGCTGCTGAGCGATTGCGGTTGGCAACCCGAACCTCCAGACGCGATCGCAGCCGTGGAGGCACATCGTCAGGCATAGCGGCCAGAACGCGTCAAAGTGTTGCTCTTGGGCGAGTCGCACATCTACACCTCCGCTGACGACTTGCGCTGGCACGTGCGACGCGATCGCCTGCCGCTGGGAGCACAAGGTACTCCACCAGTCTTTGCACGTCTCGTTTATTGCCTTGGTTACGGCGAAACAGCTTTGCTTGACGGTTTACCGCACCAGCGCAATTCAGGAACCCGGCAATTCTGGGACCTGTTCGGACGGTTAGCTGGTACCGGGCGATCGCCGCGCCGACGAGAGCACCCCATTCTGGAAGCGCGGTTGCAGTGGAAGATCCGAACCCTAGAGATCTTGAGGAACTTGGGAGTTTGGGTTACTGATGCATCACTACATGCCATGTACGCTCCGGGTGGGAAACGGGTGGGCAGTCGCTTGTGCCAGGCGCTGCATCAATCTTGGTGGGAAGGCTACGGAGCGCAGCAGCTTAGCAATCTCGGTCCCCAGAAAGTTTGGATTATCGGTAAAACCGTCGCCGATGTCTGCGATCGCCTGGCAATTCCTTACGACGGATGGATATATCAACCTGGTGCCGGTCGGAGCCCGACGCGCGATCTCACTCGCGGCTGGAAGGAACTACTGGAAGACGTTAGCGCTTTTTAGCAGAGTTGGGAGGCAATGTTCCTTGCACATTCGCGACCTATAAATAGCGACCTATGTATCGGGCTAGGAGACTGAAGCAATTGGCATCGATAACTTGCTGACGGGCTAGGAGAATTCCATCTCAAACGGACGAGCGGCGTCCGAAAGCTCAACATCGGACGGTACATTTCAAATCTCGACAGATTGTATGGCATTCAAGGAGCTGCTACGGACAGTTCAAGTCTACACCGAGGGTGGATCGGGACTTCCATCCTCGGGGGTTGTCCTGACCAACCTTTCCTTTGCCGTATAAAGATACTTGCTAGTTCGCGGTGCCTCAATAAGCGGTTCTTTGTAACGTTAAGGGCTGTATCAAAAACGTTACTACTAGGGGTTTTGAACTCGGCTCGTACTGCTGTGGATTCTGTTCCGGCATCGCAGACCCAGAGTCAATGAATCCTAAACCTAAATTTAGCGTTCCAGTGACTTGAAATCATCCCAAAGGCATATTTATTGAGAATTCAGTTATTAAACTAGGTTTTACTTACAACGCTGCGAACCTCGCACAACTTGGCTACAAACATCCATAACGTATCAAGAATAAACACATCTAGCATCTAGCAAAGAAAGGGAGCGTCCGGACAACTTCCAGAGTGGGATATCCACTAAACGTCCATTTCAGGCTTGAAGTGTTCGAACTAGTGACTCAACTTCTTTAAACTTCGCAAGCTTTTCTACCATCGGGTAGACTTTCCAATCAGCTTCCGCTGCGAGAATGCAAGATACAGGTTTGATAACTGCCTGTAAAACATCATTGCACTCCGCAAAGAGGTAGATATGCCATTTACGATCGAGACGGCCCGTTCTATCTTCCCAAACACTCTATCTGCCGATGCAGTTCCAGCAACGATCGCGCGCTTTAATCAGCTGAGTGCAGAAGATCAGCTCGCTCTCATCTGGTTTGCCTACCTCGAAATGGGCAAATCGATTACAATCGCTGCCCCGGGAGCGGCGAGCATGCAGTTTGCCGAACGTACGCTGAACGAAATTCGGGAGATGTCTTTCCAAGACCAGTCCCAAATGATGTGCGATCTAGCCAACCGTTCCGACACGCCGATTTGTCGGACCTACGCCGTGTGGTCGCCCAATATCAAACTTGGATTTTGGTTTCAACTTGGCGAGTGGATGGAGAACGGAATCGTTGCTCCAATTCCTGAAGGCTACAAGCTTTCGGCTAATGCATCAGCGGTACTTGCTGCGATACGAACCCTCGAATCCGGTCAGCAAATCACGGTGTTGCGCAACATTGTGGTGGACATGGGATACGATCCGAGTAAACTCGGTAGCTACAAAACCGTGTCGGAGCCGGTTGTTCCTCCGACAAGCATTGCTCAACGCACGAAGGTTGCAATTGAGGGAGTCGCGAATGCAACCGTCCTTAACTACATGAACAACATGAATGCAAATGACTTTGACGCGTTGATCGAGTTATTCGCGGATGATGGCGGACTGCAAGCTCCTTTCAACAGACCGATTGTGGGTAAAGCGGCGGTCTTGAAGTTCTTCCGAGAAGAGTGTCAAAACCTCAGACTTACACCCGAGCGGGGCGTAACCGAATCCGCAGAAGAATCCGGGTTTACCCAAGTCAAGGTGACAGGTAAAGTGCAAACACCTTGGTTCGGTGCCAGCGTGGGCATGAACATTGCGTGGCGCTTTTTGTTGGATCCCAACAATAAGATCTTCTTCGTGGCGATCGACCTGTTAGCCTCTCCCCGAGAGTTGATGAATCTAGCGCGCTAAGCCCGCCGTTCGATTCTCTAAAAACCGGAGCAACTGTCCGAGCACGGTCGAGGCGACTGGATTTGCTCTGCGCTCTGAGGCTGTATCCTCAGAGCGCTTTTAAGTCTGGGAAAACTCAGACAATTCAGGTTTCGAGCTTTCCATTGTGCTCCCAGCAACTCGAGCAAATAACTTAGCAAGCACTGCTGGAGTAGGTTCTTGTCACAACCAGTGACGCTAACGCCGAACTCACCTCGGAGTTGAGCAAATGACACTCGGCCCCAAAGATACAGTACCGCCTTGCAGGACAGGCAGCTGGATTTGCCACTCCGCCATCATATTGTTAAGCTATTTTAATAAAAACATTCCAAATCTCTCATTTACAGAATGCTAGATAGTTGTTCGCGGTGGACTCACGCAGAAGAGCAGGTAGCACGGACGGCATTCGACCAGGCCTACCAGCGCGAAACTAAATCCTTGATCGAGGTCGTGCGCGAGCGGGCTGGTGCGATCGCCGAGTTAGATGACATCTGGGCTCTTCACGATTTCCTCAGTGCCAGAAGATTTGACATCGATGGCAAATACGATCGCGAGCAGCCGGGATTGCTCTTTTCTCTCGCTCAGCTTGTGAAGGAGGGATGGTTGCAGCTAGACGACTTACAGGAGCTGGATCCGAATAAGCGTGCCAAAGTGTCTGCCCTGGCCAATATGTAGGCAAGCAGTCTGAAAAAAACCCTGTCGATAGAGACCGCGGCGCTTTGAGCAATCTCATGTGAGTAGTTTGCCCTAAACCTCGAGCGAGCTCCACCATTTCGGTATACTCCGTCATTACCTTTTTGAGCGTGAAACTGTGGTGCGGCGTTTGCGGGCTCCAATGCAGCTCGAACCCCAGATATCTGCACGGGTGGTTGCTATCCTTTTCAAAGAATGCCTTCAGCCTTATCAGAGTCCGCAGTCCGCGCGTCGGGGTGGTTCCTGACGTGTTGGTTATCGGTGTCAAGATCGTAGTTTCGGTCGTCGCGTTGGCGGCGCAGGCGGCCCATTGGAACGGGGATGATGGTGTTGAGGAGCGAGAGCGCTATGCAGGCGGGGACGTCAGGCTTCGGGTGGGACCGGACGAACGGCTGCCCGACGCATCACTGGAGGAGCGGGACGGGCGGCTCCGGTTGAAGGAGCCGCAAGGCGATCGCATGCGACTGGTCTTTGCTCAAGCAGCGCGCCCAAAATCCAAGTGTCAGGAGCGCTCGTGAAGGAAACAACCGTCGAGTTTGCTTGCTTGGGTCGAGTTAGCTCGCTAGAAAGGATGCCGCCGCCGCGATCTAGTAGTGCGATCGCCGCTTACCCGCCATGTCTCAGGACGTTCTTGATGGGATATCTTCACCAAAACCCTTAACATTCGCAACCTGCATCTGACGGCCCTTAATGCCACCCCGATGCCAGTGCGATCGCCTCGCTCGATCTGGGTCAACGCGCTCTATCTATAGAATTAAGCAGACATGATGCATGCTGATGCGTCCGATTTGGCACGCGGTTCTAGGTATTTTTTCGGTAACGAACACCATGTTATTGAGCCAAAGTACCCTGCAAGAGCGCGGCTTAGTTCATCATCTCAAGAATTTCGTCATCGAGAGAGAAGTCGATGTCTTCAGCGTCACGACCGCTAGCAAGATAGTCATTTTGGAATGAATCTCTTAAACCAGAAAATAAATCATACTCCGGTTGCCAATCGAGGAGTGTTTTTGCTTTAGAGATGCTGGTGAAGAAATGGCGAACGCGCAGTGGAAAGGCTTTGCGCTTGCCAAAATCAAACCGTTTGGGATCGTAATGCACGAGTTCGAGTTCCTCAGGATCCTTGCCGGCTGCAACGGCACATGCACGCGCCAGTCCGTCAAATGTAACCGTACGTTCGCCAGAGATATTAAAAATGTCGCCAACCGCTCGCGGGTTGTCGAGTATGGCAACCATTGCCTGGACCAAATCGGAAACATGACCGAACTGCGTCAAATGCAATCCATTGCCGGGAATGGGCAGCGGGCGATCACGGACAATGCGGTCGAAGAACCAAGCTTCCAGATCGTTATAGTTCTGGGGTCCGTAGATATAAACCGGGCGCACGGAGGACCAGGGAAGATCCGATTCTGCAAGGAGTGACTCAGTTTCGTACTTGCCGCGGTGGCGGCTTTTGGGATCGACTGCATCGCCTTCAATATGGGGCATTGTGTCCGACGGTAGGTAGACTCCCGCAGAACTGACATAAATGAAGTGACGGAGGCGATCGCCAAACAGCTCCACAAGCGGTTGCGTATCGACTGCTTCTCGACCGTTGTTGTCAAAAACCGCGTCAAATTCTTTGCCAGCTAACGCTTCTTTGAGTTGCCGAACGTCTTTGCGATCGCCGCGTACCGTTTCGACACCGGCCACAGGAGTGGGCTTGTTCCCGCGGTTAAACAGCGTTACGTCATCGCCGCGCTCGACGAGCAACTTTGTGAGATAAACGCCAATAAACCGAGTTCCACCCATAACTAGAACGCGCATGATCCCTCCCTAGTGGTCCGATCCCTACTCTTGCGTACAGGCTATCCTCGCAGAAGAGCAGCATTAAGAGCAAGCACGTCTGATTCTGCAAACAATTGCACGTGGGACCGAGAAGATAACCGAAAGAACTGGTGTCGCGCCATGATGCAAACAAATGCCCAAGAGACCGGGTAAGGCAGAGTCAGTTTGCTGGCACTATCCAAGTCAGCTTCAAGGCGTGGTATGGAACTACCTGGTTGACGTTATGACGAGCGCGCGACCGTAAACGTCAAGCGTGCCAACATGTAGCTATCCTTGACAGAAATGCAAATGCCAAATCTAGAGCGATAAACTGTCTGATAACTCTACTGCCACAATTGTCACTAGTACTCCCTGCGACAGAATCATTATCGAGGTGAAGGTCTCAAGCGATCGCAGCTGTCCGCTCGTCAATCCATGTTTGCAGAATTGGATTGACGATGTCTGGGGCTTCATCCTGCGGACAGTGACCGAGTCCTGCAAGGGAAACAAAGCGCTCGACTGTCGGCGAGCCCTCAACCACCGCGCGTCCGAGGGCAATCGGTTCCCATGGATCGTTTTCGCCCCACAACACGATTGTCGGACAGGATAACTCGGGTAATAAATCCTCGGGCAACGGTCCCTGGGAATAACGAACAAACGAGAGGAAAACGTCTGCTGCGCCGGGGGTTCGAGCGGGTTCGAGAATCAATTCAACCAACTCGTCTGTGACTGCGTCCGGACGCCCGTAGGCTTCGAGCAGCAAACGCCGGACGACGGCAGGACGTGCGATGCGCTGAAAAAAGAAATGCCCGATCGGTTTACTAGCCAAGAGCTTTTGGACGATTGGTGCGCCGAAGCTGCGATACCACGGCAATGTCGCGCGTTTGCGATCGTGCAATAAGCGCAGCGAGACGTTCAGCATTGCAACCCCGCGCGCAAGGTCCGGTGCATCTACAGCCGCTTGCATCGCAGCAATGCAACCAATCGAATTGCCAATCAGAAAGGCCGGTTCGCCGACAACGTCGCGACAAAAATCGACGATTTGCTGCCCCCAGGTCTCAAATGTGTAGGCAACATCGCCACCGGGCTGCGGTTTATCCGACGCGCCAAAGCCGAGCAAGTCGATTGCGTAGCAGCGGCAAGTGACTCCCAACACGGGCAGGTTTTTACGCCAGTGCCCCGACGACGCACCAAATCCGTGAACGCACACTACTGCTGGACCGCGATCGCCGCAAACCCGATAGCCAATTTTCATCCCGCGCCAGGTCCAGATAGCTCTTTCTATCGACTCCGTGGCATCCGATGCCCTTGCTAAATTTGCATTCACGGTGATTGCCTGCGTGCGGATTTTACACTTCTTTACATTAACGTCCCCGATCGACTCTGGTGTCGAAATGGAGCTCTGAGAGCGCCAAAACAAACGAGTTGAACTGCCCGCATGCTTTCACAAGCTGCCGAGCCAAACGCCGCCGCCTCGATCTTTTGCAGGAGGTTGCAGATTGCAACTCCCGCTGTATTTGCTCGCTATCCGAGCAGCTTGCGACTGCAATGACGAGAAAGATCTGTTCGGTCCAGCACTCCATGCCACACCTTCATGCTCCTTGCCATCGCGAATCCGGGCAATACGGTCGCGCGTTCGAGGTTTTCGGTCAATCGATTCGGCCGCGCTTTGGCTGTCCAATAGAGACGATCTACTACTGTTTGGCTCGGGCAGGTGCATTGAGAACCGCTGAAAATAGGTCGCTTGAGCACCTGTTTGGAATCGTTGCTAGAGAGTATCTGTAAACGAAGGATTAAGCCAGGAGTCGAGTCAGAATTACCAGCAACATTGATAGGGAATTGTCATTAGACGAGCGGGGTAAACACAATAGCAATCAGGCTCTGAAGATTGCTCGCTTGCTGCGTCACCAGACTGATGGCGTAAATCCCGTGCTCTTAACTGTCGCTCGCAGGCTTGCGCGCTTTCTCGGATGTAGTTGTTCGGATTAGTGGAAAAATAAGGAAGATTCAGTAATTACGCTTAGTCTCCCCCGACACTCGCGCGAATCAATTATCATTTCTGTATTAGAGCTGTCAAGCTCACACGGGCTGGCACTTCCAGACAGCGATCGCTTCCTCGTCGTCGGGTTGCCCCGGCACAAGTGGAACTCGCCCTGCAAGGTGCTCCGTTGGAACACCTTGCTATCTTCTCCGCGATCGTGCAGACTCAGCATGCAGCGTCTATCCCATAGTCATGGTCGAGCGAGTTGTCGGCGGACACTACAAAATCGTACAAGAACTCGGGCGCGGGGCATTTGGGCAGACGTTTTTGGCACAGGATTTAGAAAACCCCACCTATCCGCGCTGCGTTGTCAAAGAGCTCAAACCCTTAGCTGACGACGAGCTGACGTTGCGCGAAGCCAAGCGCTTGTTCGCGATCGAAGCACAGGTTCTGGCGAAGCTGGGCGACCACCCGCAGGTTCCCGAGCTACTGGCGTTCTACCAAGACGAGTTCTACCTCGTTCAGGAGTATATCGACGGCCACGATCTCAGCAAGGAGATTGAGTCCGGGCAGTCGATGTCTGAGGAAAATGTCGTCAAGCTCTTACGCGACATTTTGCCCGTCCTCGAATTTATCCACGACAAAAACGTAATCCATCGCGACCTCAAACCCTCGAATATCCGCCGCCGTAAGGACGGTCAAGTCGTCTTGATCGACTTTGGTGCGGTCAAAGAAATTAAGACTATCGTCTTGAGCGCGACTGGCCAACCCAAACCCAGTATTGTTGCCGGTACCCAGGGATACATGCCGCCCGAGCAGCTGCGCGGTCGTCCCCGTCCGAACAGCGATTTATATGCACTCGGGTTAATTGCAATTCAAGCTCTCACGGGCAAGTCGCCGATGCAGCTTGAGGAGGACTTGCACACGGGTGATATTGTCTGGCGGCATTACGCCCCTCAGGTGTCGGCTGGCTTGAGTGACGTCCTCGATCGCATGATTCGCTCCGACTTCACCGAGCGTTTTCAATGTGCCCGGGAGGTGCTCGACGAACTAGAAGCGAATATTCAAACTCGCGTCCTCCGCAAGCTCAAGCGCTCTGTCGTTGGTAAGAAGCGCCGGCGGCGGTGGTGGCCGACGATTGCCGCCGGTGCAGTTGTAGCAGCTGGCATTGGTCTTTTCCCATTCGGTCAGGCGATCGTGCGTTACAACCAAGCCAATGCGCTGGCACTGGACGGGAAATACCGAGAAGCGCTTGACGTTTACGACCGCGTGTTAGAGACCTTCCCGAATGCCGCGCGGGCATGGCTCAATAAAGGCTTTATGTACTCGCAGCTGAAGCTTTTTGAAGAGCAGCTCGACGCGTGCGAGCACGCGCTGGAAAGCGATCCGGAGATGGTCGAGGCATTTAACTGTAAGGGGCTTGCCCTGCAGCGTCTGGGGAAAAGTGAAGAAGCCGTCGCTATGTTCGTTCGCACTGTCGAACTCGACTCCCAGTTCTATCAAGCCTGGAACAATAAGGGCGAGGCGCTCATGACCCTGGGCCGGCCACAAGAAGCTCTCGACGCATTCGATCGCGCGAAGCAGTACAATCCCGACTACCTATTTGCTTGGAACAACCGCGGAAATGCCCTGGTGCAGCTCGAACGCTACGCCGAGGCGGTCGCATCCTACAGTGCTGCCATCAAAATCGATGCGTCATATCCTTATGCCTGGAACGGCCGTGGCGTTGCTAAGCGCGAACAGCAGCGCTACGAAAGGGCGCTCGAGGATTTTACAGAAGCGACTCGACTCGACCGAGGCTTCTACGAGGCTTGGTACAACCAAGGGCTAGCGCTACTCGCGCTCGAACGGTTGGAAGGGGCCCTCGATGCCCTCGACACAGCAATTGCGGTCAAGCCCGACTATCGAGCTGCCATTGTGCGCCGAGAGGAAGTCCTCGAACAACTCGGCCAATAGCGATCGCCCTGACATCTGAATGCCGCTAGCTCTTCCCCAAGCCCTGGGAGTTTTCGGCGCAAGGGTTGCAAACGCGGTGTCTTGAGAAGACCTTGCCATCAACCGGTCATGTCTGGAAAGCTCGCGCCAGCCCTGCAGGCGTAATGGGTCGAATGCGAGCAGACCGGGTCCGAACCAACTGGCGACGGGGTACCCGCCAAGGGAACGAGCTCCTGCAGGCGGGAAAGACATCCAGCTATAATGCCCTGTGAATGGACGGGCAGAGGGATAAAACGTGGACGTTAAGGTGATTTTGCTGGCACTTTCGCCGGTTTTTGTGCTTGCATGCCTGTTCTTTGGAACCAAGAACGGATTCTACGACTCGGATAACTACCACGGCAACGGCTCGGCGCACTAGTCAGTCGTCCGACCCGGGCAAAACGGTTCCATTCAGTGCCAAGCGCCGAGATTTGATGGCGGCTGCGTGTCAGGTGTATTCCTAACGGACTCCCCTCGCGGGTCCCATTTGCACGGCGATAACGCATGACTCGACGCTTCCATAACGCAGGTACCCTACCGACGCCTCTGGCCTGCTTGCCCTATGCAGTTGGGCGAGACGAAGAGGTTGGGTTTTGTCTGTTAGTGAAAATGGGTCCGCATCGAATTTTGCTTGACTGCGGCCTGTCCGACCCACTACGTTATTTCAACGGACCGCCAGCCGATTGGGTTCTCTGCACCCATGCCCGACCAGAACGCGCGCGCGGTATGTTGGCGCTTCACGAAGCCTTTCCTTCTCTCCCGATTGCTGCTAGTGAAGCGACTGCCAGTCTCTTACCGCTAAACTGGCCCGAGCGCGATGCAATATCAGGATTTTGCCGGTCGCTGCCTTGGCAGGTGCCGATCGTCTGCAGCGACGATCTCAGCATTGAATTATTTCCTGCTGGTTTTCTCCCCGGTGCCGCTGCCATTTCCCTTACCTATACTGCACCGGACCGCCCGTACCGCTTTTTCTATACAAGCGACTTCTTTTTATCGAATTCGCGCTTGGCTGACGGGCTTTCAATCGAATCCGTACGCGGTTTAACGCCAGATGTCTTGGTTGTCGAAGGGTATTACGGAACCGCACGCCATCCCCACCGCCGCAAGCAGGAAAACCGCCTCGTCGAACAAATCGCCACTTGGCTGGAGAGCGGCCGGCGCGTGCTATTGCCCGTGGACACCTTCGGAAGTGCGCAAGAGTTGCTGTTCCTGCTGCGATCGCACCATCAGTTTACGGGTCGCGATCTCGATATCTATGCCGAAGAGGCGATCGCGCGGGTTTGCGACGCTTATTTAGAAGTGCTGCCCTTCTTACCGGTGACTGTTCAGAACTTCGCCCACCATCAGCCGCTGTTCTGGGACGAGCGGGTCGGCCCGCGCTTGCAGCGATTCCGCGACCGGCCGGTGGCAGGCGATCGCCGTCCCGATATTGTCCTCGTCGATCGGGCTGGTGACTGGCAGCGCTATTGCCGCAACTCTCCCGATGAATGGGTTGTGTTGCTCCCAGAGCAAGATCCAATTGCCCGTACCGTGTCGCCTACCTGGATAACCGCAACCTACCTGCTCGCCCAACACAGTGATGGCTTGGGGACGATGCAGCTTATTCACAACTTGCGCCCCCAGCACGTCGTCCTAATCGGCGGATCGGCGGCCAACCTCGCCGACCTGACAGCAGCGGAAGAGCTCCAAACTCGCTACCACGTGCACTTGCCGCCTGCCGGGCAGCGCGTGGAGCTTCCCGTGGGGAAAACCTTCGTACAGCCAGCAGCCCCACCCGAGCGCAGCTATGAGGGTGAAGTCCGCGAAGGGAACAATCGCATCGGCATTGTCCTTCCTGCTGCGCTCGCCGACGACCCGCGCTGGCACAATTTTGCCGAAACGGGAATCGTTAGCGCCTGCTGGCAAGGGAATACCCTCGTCCTTCATGGGTTATCTCAACAAGACGTTCTCAATATAGACACGCCCGAGTATCCGCATATCGCCAGTACGCGCTCCTGTAAAACTTGCCGCTATTTCAATAATCGTCGCTGCCGCCAGCCGCGCTCGCCACTCTATACCCTACAGGTACCACCCGAGGGCTACTGCCTTGCCTACGCGCCTGCCCGCGCTGTAGATGCGTAAGCAAGCCGGCACTGCCCCATAAACCCGAAGCATGGGCGTCCTGGTCCCACTATCGGACGATGCAACTTTTAAGCAAACGTATCTCGGCCTTACTCGGGAAGATTGCCGTCTGGGTAACGCGGTGGTAGCTGCTCGGCTTCGGGGCAGTCTTCAGACACGGGAAGGTCGTAGTCGCCGCGAAGCACCGAAGAAAGCTTCTGGGTAATCGAGCCAATGCTATCGAGGCGGATCAGCTCCTCCCAAGCACAAATTTCGTCGTCTTCTTCCGTTTCATAACGCACTGTCACCAAGTCGCCTTCAAGATCGACGACGCGCGCGCACTCGATCCACCGCTGCTGGTCCCGCAAGAAGATGCTGATTTCTCGACCGTCCGCGTACAGTTGGTAGACCTTGCGGTCAAGCATGTGTTTCTCCTGGGTTCTGGTCCGTTTTGCAATCGCTAAGCTGCCGCGGAAGACCGGCCCGTTGACGGCTGACCCTGTTAGGCATCGGCAACCTTAGATTGTCTCCACTATTTTGACACAAGCAACTCGCGCGCTTGAGCCGATTTGGTTGAAGATTCTACCTGCCATCTCGTTCGGCCTGGTGGCAGTCGAGCAGGCGGCGCACGATTGCAACGACCGTATCGGGTTGTTCGACCATAGCCAGGTGACCGCAGTTGGGAATTGAAATCGTATTATCTCCGCAGCATCCGAAGGATGAATGAAAACTTGCCAGATGGCGGACGTACTGCAGCTCCATGATTGCGTCCCGCTCGCCAGCCAGGAAGTAAGCCGGCTGCTCGAGCTGGGAAACTAACTGTGGCAGCAAGTGAACTTCGTTTTCGGTTGTTGAATCCAACAGCGCGCCCAATGCCGCTTGAGTATCTGCCTTCACAAAGTCCAGAAGACGCTGTCGTCCCCACCGCCGTGCAAGCGGACGCGCTACCATCGCCCGTGCAAATACCCGGTCGAGGAATGGCACATAAGGAAGCCAACGCGGCCGCCGTCGGACGAGTTGCTCGCCAGTCGACCGAAAGCGATCGAACTCTTCTTCAAGATAAATTCCGCCGCCTGCATTTACGCAGATGACCCCGGCTACCCGCTCGGGGCAGGTCTTGGCTCCCCACAAGGCGATGCTGCCGCCTAGAGAGTGGCCGATCAGCCACGCGCGATCGATCGCCAACTGTTGGAGGAGTTGCTTCAGGTCGCGGGCATAGTCGACGAGCGCGTAGCCACTTCCCGCTCCTACTGCCGAGTCGCCGAATCCGCGAAGGTCGTAGCTAAGACACTGGTAATCGGGCGAGAGACGCGCGATCGCGGGTTCCCAGTAAGAACGGCTGAGCAACCATCCATGGACGAAAACCAACACGGGCGCATTTGGATGCCGTGCCGGAGTTAGGGTGTAGGCGTGCGGGACCCCTGCAATCTCGATAGTTGCCATACCTACCATCCTAGCCCTGTGGGCTGCATGGGTTGCTCAACCCAGCAAGCGTTGCTGAACGCTCTCGGCAATTTTTTGTCCGAGGTACTCCGGGATCTGGGTGGCGTTCGGCCCGAGTAGATGTAAAATCATGCGCGATTGCGAGCGCCAAACCTGAAGGTCGGCGTTAATGGCAATTAAGTCTTCCTGCCAAAGTGCGTGCGCGATTTTGTAGCAGAGCGCTGTTTGCTGCTCGGGGTCGTGCAAGCGGGCTTCAATCGACAACGCGGGTAGGTGGAGGAGCGGGTCAATTGCAAATGTTGTGGAAACGCGATCGAGCTGGCCGTCGAGGGAGAACACAGGGCTGAACATCCCCTCGACTGAAAATTGAGCGTCAAGGGCACCGCGGAGCGCGTAGTCGAGACTCTCGGATGTTTGGGGCGATAGAGGCTGCCCCCGCTGGGAAAGCACCAATCGAGCAAACACCAACATCGGAGCGCGGATTCGACCGTGGAGGCTAAGGCCGAGCACGACGATGCGGTGGGCAGCCAGGACGCCAAAGATATCGTTGAGCAGGAAAGACTGGTTTCGATTGGCAAAAATCAGAACGGTATGTGGACCATCCATTTGCAGCTCAATGATGGCCCGTTTTTCCTGGTAAAGCTGATACGCCAGTTGGAAATTGGTGCGTTGGGCTCTGCTGCTAACAAATTGCTCGTAACCTTCTGAGAAGCCCTGGTTAAACCGCTTGACAAGCTTGGGATTTGGTGTTTCTAAGCCCACTACTGTCGTTGCTCCGAGGGGTCTAGACTCTACGCTGATAGCAGCAGCTCCGGAACGCTAACTCAGACGCTCTGCCCAATTGATGGCGCAAGCCACAGCAATATTTCGTAAGGCGGGGAACAGATGCAGCACTTGCCGCATTTGGCAACGCTCGCCAGTGTACTCAAGTACGGGATATCAGTACCAATGAAACCGAATCGTTCGCCACCTCGCGGCCGAGCCAAACTCCCTATGGGTTGCCGGACAGCCCGAGCACGCTCGCGAAATGCGACAATAATGCTAATCGTATATTTAGCATAACTCGAGCGGATGCAAAACGCTGCCGGGACAGCGACACCGCGCGATGAACCGCACTGATGCCTGGCGCGTTAGCATCGCAGGCGGGAAGATGGATCGAGTACACGAGCTTTACGCGGGCATGACGTTCTGGAAAAATTTGTTTGGCAACGGCGACACGGCAACGGCCGGGCAGGCAACGAGTCCGCAAGGCGAGATGTTAGAAGCAGCAGGCGAACTCCCGGACGGCGGTCGCATCGTTTTTAGCACGACACGCGACATCGATCTATACGAGTTGGAGGAATTATGCGACGCAGTCGGTTGGGCGCGTCGCCCGATGCGTAAAGTAGGCAAAGCGATTCAGTACAGCTTTTTGGTCGTATCGATGTGGGAGCTGCAGGGGTCGCGGCGCCGGCTTGTTGGTTTTGCCCGAGCGACGTCGGACCATGCATTTAATGCAACAATTTGGGATGTGGTCGTACATCCAAAACTGCAGAGCAAGGGATTTGGAAAAGCGCTGATGAGGTACGCGATCGCTAAACTGCGTCGCGAAGACATCAGCAACATTACGCTTTTCGCCGATGCTCAAGTGGTTGATTTTTATCGCCGGCTCGGTTTCGTGCTCGACCCAGAGGGTATCAAAGGGATGTTCTGGTATCCCGATTGAAAGGTCGGCACGCGCTCTCTCCCTAGCTAGAGCGGCGGCAGATTGTCAATTGAACGGTATGCTTCTGAAAATCAACACTATTTCGGATGGGTGCCTTTAGTCCGATGGATGCCTCGGAACGGTGGCTATGCTGCCGCATTCGTTCCTGTCAAATCCCACCAACTTTCACATCGTTGGCTCATAACCTCTCGATAATCTTGTGCGCTCAGAGTTCATGCTGATGAGGGTGGAAATGTCCTCATATCGGTTCGAAGGCTGACCGGAATCCCTGGGTTTGACCAGAAGCTTTGAACTAACCCAGCGGACTTTTCCTCGCTCGGGCTGCTCGGTGGAGTTTCTCCGCTCGATTGTCAAGCCCATGTGCTGTTTTTACTCCCCTCTTTCTTGATGGTAGAAGGTGGTGGAGGCTCAAACTTTTACTTGTCCTACAATATATTATCCCTGCTCAAATATTTGAAGTACAAAAAGATGGCAGTATTTTGCAAACCAATTGATACATCATCCTCATAGATACTGCTAAGACCGTTTCGATCTGTTTTCACGTTTGATGACATCTAGTTGGCTCGCCGCATCATAGGTGAACTCGACTCGATTGTTGATGACACTACTCCCACTCTGATCAATGCTCGCGACTCGATTGAGATCGTCGTAGGTTAACGACTCGACACCTCCTTCGTTGTCAGTAACGCTGGTGCGGTTGCCTGCTGAGTTGTAGCTATAGGTCAGGACAACATCGGGAACGTCGGGCGCTCCGGAGTTATCTACCTTGGTTAGCCGTCCGTTGCGATCGGAGGTGTAAGCGATGTATGGGGGTTGAACGTGGATTACGAATACCTGTCGGAGTCATCAGAGACGATGATTCAAATCGCGACGATCCGCCTGGTGGTCAGACGGCTGGCGTAATTTGATACCACCCTGAACGTTTCAAATGGTTTCTAAAAAAGTAACCGATCTTGAATCGATAGCCTTTCTGAAATGGGAAAAGGCGCAACGAGAGACTGACAATCGCAAAGGCGAGAAATTGGGCGAACAACTCGGTTGTGTGGCTGGACGTGAATCGTGGAGAGAATTCCTGCTGCGGGCTCGCTTCGTTTCCCTTGACGAAGACCTTGCCGGTGTTGCCGTTGCTCTCGCTCAGCTTCCGGAAGCCGGACAGTAACCCAGTGCTTCTTTCTCTGCCGATCCTCTTGCGTGAGGCTTTGTTGTCTCGCATAGTCTGCGGGCCGAACTGAGAGGACCCCAAATGTGCTAGCTCACGAAGAGAGGATCGCTGAGCGATCGCTGCCGTTAACACCTACGTTAAAGCGGTATGTAGAAGATGCAACCTGCTAACTCACTCTCATGACTGCACTCAACCACGAGCAGTCAATCCGCGATCGCCTTCCCGATAGCAGCTGACTGCCTGACTTCAATGACGCCTGCCATCGGCAAGTCTTTTAAGAGGCGCTCGTAGGCGTAGCGCGTGATGGTTCGGACATTGTGGGTCAGCAATACGCGGTTTTCTGCTGCCGCCCACGCCAATATCGTTTGGTCATTAAGCCCGGATAGGCCGACATCCTGGACGCGCACTAAATCAATCTCGGGTAAGCGTTGCCTGAGCCCTCTAGCGATCGCGTTGTCGAAGTTCTCATCGGCGAGAAATTTCACTGTCGGCCAGCACGGCGGGGCAAGCGATCGCGCCACGCCCTTTGCCCGAACCGCATCTCGTTTTCCTGGCGAATCGCCGCACCCACGTCGTCACGCTGCCGGAGATATGCGGCCACCTCTTCGCGGTGGTTGAGGTAAAAGTGAATCGTTCCGTACACGTCAGCTAGCCGCAACGCTGGATAGCGCGTCGCGATTTCTTCTGCCGTTGCTCCCTGCTGGAAGGCAGTCACCACTGTATCGAGGGTGACGCGCGTGCCGCGGACCAGTACGACACCATCGGCATTACGGGCGAGGGGAGTTGGGTCGGTGGCAGGGGTCAGAACCATCGTTGGGCTAAGGCTCGAGAAGGAACCACACTATATATAATTTCCCATACTTGGTCTCGACAATACCGAATAACTGCAGGATGAAGCAGGGCAAACGCATACACAAATCTGGGCTCAATTTTTGAGTAGTCCTGAAGTGTGATGCTCGAGCTGGGTTGTGAACATGGCTAGGTGTGGGTCCTGCACCGACTGGCACTGACTTAATCGTACTCGTAGGTGTAGGTGCCATCGGAGAGCAGGCGCTTGTCGCCACCAGTCTCGTAACCGGTATTGGTGCGGTTGCCGTTGCTATGGTAGCTGTACCCCTCATCATCTTGGTAGCTGTAATTCGCTGAGGTCAGTTGGTCGGTTTGGTCGTATTTGTAGGTTGCCGTACCGTCTGGGGTGCTCAGTCTCGTTAGGCGATCGCCGGCGTCGTAGTCGAAGCTATATCTGGCAATGCTGCCGTGAGTCAGCTCGGTTAGGCGTCCTCTGTTGTCGAAGTCATAGTCGCTGGTGACGATTGACGAGCCGCCGCTCGAGCTGTTGAAGCGTTTGATGGTATCGAGCTGGCTTGCTGCGTCATAGGCGAACTCGACTCGCTTGTCGATGACACCACTCCCGCTCTGGGCAATGCTCGCGACTCGGTTGAGGTCGTCGAAGGTCCACGTTTCGACGCCTCCTACATTGTCACTGACGCTGGTGCGATTGCCTGCTGAATCGTAGCCATAGGTCAGGACAACTTCGGGGACGTCTGGCGTCCCGGAGTTATCGACCTTAGTGAGTCGTCCGTTGCTGTCGTAGGAGTAGGCGTAGTTGGAGTCGCGATCGCCCGCCGTTTTCAATTGACCGGCAGCATCGTAGTTGTAGCTGAAGGTCCGGAGACCGTCTCGGCCAGTCCGCCACTTCTCGGCGGTGAGGCGATCGCGGTGGTCGTACTCGAAGGTGCGGACGCGTCCGTTGCGATCGGTTGCCCGAGTCCGATTGCCAACCTTGTCGTACTTGTATTCTCGGGCGAGTCCGAGTTGATTGGTCTCGCGGATTAAACGATAGAAGTCGTCGTACGTGAAGGTGGTTGTGTTTGCTTTGGGGTCGGTGACATTTAGCCGAGAGGACGTTAGCATCGAGACCGAAACGGGAGTCAACTTCCCCACTCTGAGTGCAGTTAAGGAGGTGGCAAAACTACATTAACTAAAATTCACGTGTACAAAATGAGTTAACAACTTCCGGATTAGTTCTCTAAGGTTTAATGTAGATAGGCGGGATAAAATCTGATAGCCATATTTTTTCATTTCCTATGTAAAAGTCAATTCCATCGCTAGAAGCATCGCCAGCTTTGATCTTTAGAATTACGGGCTCATGTGACTTTCTTTTCCCTACCCTCTCGGCATCCCGAACATTGACCGCCAGGTGAACATATTGCCGTGTCATTGATTTTAGCCCTTCTTGATAAATTAGCTCTGCCGACTTCGGTGAAGTACCATGATAAAGAATTTCTGGGGGTTGCGCTGATTGCTTCTCCAACTTTCCTGGAATAGTATGGCCGTATAGTGCACGAATCTTATCACCATTGTTAGAAAGCTCATGGCGTTTCTTGTTTGATTGAATAATCATCTTCTCTACATCCTCACCTCTTAAACTAGACCATTCAGGCTTTAATGATCTTAGTGAGTCCAACAGAGATTCAACTACTACCCATCCATCATTATCTATCTCAAGCTCATAAACCCATGGCTCATGGCGAAGAGCATGGGATACTGTCCGACTTAAGTCTGAATAATCTAGCATCATGGAGAAGGAGTTAACAATTAATCAAGTTTTTGAATCGATTGCATATGCTTAATCACTTCGTTATCTTCCAAAGGCTCCCAGTCAGAATCATAATCCACACCCTTCAGAGAATGTGCTATAGTCCAAACTAAATTATTACCGTCATCAATTCCATTTGCTCCAAGATTGGGAAAACGTTTTAGACAAACATACAAGGCTGCAACCAGGTAGGAACTATCATAAGGCAAGTTTATTCCTTCTTCCACAAGCCAACTGATAATGCTTGCTGATAAGTACCAACATTTAGTTTTTGACTGATTCATTAATATGGATATAGCATCAGATAATACTCCTTGAGTTCCATATTTCTCTATGAGATCTTGAACATTTTCTTCAAAAGTATCAAAGGAACTTTCATCCTCTGGCGCACTGTAGAGTTCAGAACATATTGCTTGTAGTAATTCATCTTTTGAGTTGTTCATGTCTCTTTTGAAATCACTTGAATTGTGCGGGTATCTTATCTGTGGGAAATAATTTGTGCGATAGAAAGCCTTTGAATTTTTTATGAAAAACATTTTGAGGCAAACTTTCCAGAGCAATTTGAGCGGAATTTAGAGAATTAGGGTGACGAAAATGACCAGACTTATCATTGACCCAGACAATCTTTCCACCCTTGAGGTATACCTCCCCAGCCCCTAAAACTTTTGGGTTTTTACCACCAATCAAAGTTGGATGAGGAAGTCCTTTTGGAAAATCACTACTCCGTCCCCGAGTACCAATGATGAAGTTGCCAGATTCGTCAATTACGTAAGTGAATCTTCCTGTAGTTTGTTTACTGAAGATCTTGCCACCAGGAGTTACTACGTCAGGTAATACTCTAGCACTTGGATTTCTTACATACACCCTGTTATCAGGATCTACAAAAGCATTTTTACTAAGATCTCCTTCAAAATGTCCGTAAACTACGCCTCTAGGCTCGTACGCTCCCCTGCTTAGATCGGTTAACAAGCCAGCAATTGGAGCAGCTTTTGACAGAAGGGCAGTACTCTCCCTCGTCCCTGCCAAGGAGAGACCGAAACCTCGGGCTGAGCTAACTTGGAGAAGACCATCATCACCTATAGCCAATACTCTTGGGAGTGGAGTGAGAATGTCATCTACTATCTCTGCCGATACAACCTCGACATCGATGATTGAGCCCCCCGACCCTCCCACTGTCTGGTTAAAGCGGGTCGAACTTCCTCCGAAGCTCTGAGCGAGGTTGTTTATTCCGCCGATCGTGTTGTTCCCGATATTGCGGAAGAGTCCTTTAACGTTGCTAGCCCGCGCACCAAAGCTACTGCCGCCAGGCAACACGTTTCTACCTGCAGGGCTTAACGCTGTTGATAATGTGCCACCTTTGGCGAAGGGTGCTAGCGTGCCAATAGCAGAGATGCCAATGTTAAATGAACTTGTGAGAGGTCGATTCTCGAAATCGCTATTGAGGACGGCACTGGTTGTTGTGAAAACACCCAGGCCCACACCTGCAACCGAGACGGTCACTGGCGCTGCAGCAAAGGCTGCCGCACCGATAACTGCTCCGCCAGCACCTATGAGGCCAGACTGAAGTAATGCTCCAGGTTGAAACTCGTCTTGACTTCCCTCTGCTAAAGCCAGAACTTGCTGGGTGGCACTGATGCCGACACCAGCCAGTGCACCAACAAGAGCAACAACAGCGAGGCCAGCTATGATGGCAAACTCGCCACTCGGGTCCACGAAGTTGGTGGGGCTATTACCGACGTAACGATAGAGATTTGTATCGCCAGCATCGAAGCTGATGGGATCGGTGGAAAGGAAGCGCCCGATCGCCACATCATAGTACCGCGCCCGATTGTATTGCAGCCCAGTTTCCCGATCGCGATCGCGCCCAGTAAACCCATAGTGAAAATCGACACTGGGGTCTAGCTCTGCAGTGACGTTCCCGAAGCTGTCGTAAGTGAGCTTGTTGAGGATGGTGCCATCGTTGCTGACGACGTATTCCAAAGAGTTGAGGTGGTTGGTCAGCGCCCACTTGACCGCTTCACCGACCTCTTCCTGCGCCAGAATCTGGTCGATCGCCGGTCCGTGCAAATACCGCTCGACGAGAACATCAGCACCATCGAACGCGAGGTAGAGGTCGTCGCCGTCGTAAACGTAGCGCTCGACTTCTGCTGACAGCAAACCGTCACCGTCGAGGTCGTAGACTTTCTCGATGCGGCGATTGTAGACGTCGTAGGTGTACTCGGCTCGACTGGTGGTGATGCGATCGATCTCTTTCCCTTGAGTGGTCAATACGGGAACACTTGTCTCTACGGAAACGAGTCGATTGCGGAAGTCCCATTCGTATTCGGTGATTTCTCCTGAGGCGATCGCCGTGCGACGAATGCGATTGCCCTCGTCATCGTACTCGTAGGTGTAGGTCCCGTCTGAGAGCAGGCGGTTGTCGCCACCAGTCTCGTAACCGGTATTGGTGCGGTTGCCGTTGCTATCGTAGCGATACGCCTCATCATCTTGGTAGTTGTAGTTTGCTGAGGTCAGTTGGTCGGTTTGGTCGTAGTTGTAGGTTGCCGTACCGTCTGGGGTGCTCAGTTTCGTTAGGCGATCGCCGGCGTCGTAGTCGAAGCTGTAACTGGCAATGCTGCCGTGAGTCAGCTCGGTTAGGCGTCCTCGGTTGTCGAAGTCATAGTCGCTGGTGAGGATTGACCCACCGCCGCTCGAGCTGTTGTAGCGTTTGATGGTATCGAGCTGGCTCGCTGCGTCATAAGTGAACTCGACTCGCTTGTCGACAACACCACGCCCGCTCTGAGCTATGCTCGTGACTCGGTTGAGGTCGTCGAAGGTGAACGTCTCGACGCCTCCTACATTGTCGGTGACGCTGGTGCGGTTGCCTGCTGAGTCGTAGCCATAGGTCAGGACAACATCGGGGACGTCGGGCGTCCCGGAATTATCGACCTTAGTAAGTCGTCCGTTGCTGTCGTAGGAGTAGGCGTAGTTGGAGTCGCGATCGCCCGCCGTTTTCAATTGCCCGGCAGCATCGTAGTTGTAGCTGAAGGTCCGGAGACCGTCTCGGCCAGTCCGCCACTTCTCGGCGGTGAGGCGATCGCGGTGGTCGTACTCGAAGGTGCGGACGCGTCCGTTGCGATCGGTTGCCTCAATCCGATTGCCAACCTTGTCGTACTTGTATTCTCGGGCAAGTCCCAGTTGATTGGTCTCGCTGATTAACCGATAGAGGTCGTCGTACTTGAAGGTGGTTGTGTTGGCTTGGGGGTCGGTAACGGTCAGCAGCGTGCCTTCCGCATCGTAGGTGTAGCTGGTTATTTTACCGAGCGGGTCGGTGACTGCGGTCAGCCAATCGCCGTTTGGATCGTAGTCGTAACGCGTGACGCGGTTGAGAGCATCGGTTTCTTTCGTTATGTTCCCCACCTCGTCGTAAACGCGAGTGAGCGTGGTAGTGCCGTTTTCGGAAATGCTGCCTTTTTCGACAATGCCGGTCAGACGATCGAGGGCGTCGTATTGGTAGTTCGTAATGCGGCTGAGTTCGTCGGTGACGCCCAGCAGATTGTCGTTACCGTCGTAGCTGTAGGTGCGCTTACCACCCTCAGCATCTTCGCTCTCTAGCAGGCGATCGCGCGCATCGAAGTACTCGATTGTGGTGTTCGAGCGCGGGTCGGTCGTGGTGACTTTGAGCAGATCGGAGGTGTCGGCGTAGGCGATCTCGGTGGCGGAGCCCGCTCCCAGCGGCGGCGTAATCTTCGTCTGCCGATTCAGCTCGTCGTACTCGTAACGAGTCGTACGATTCAGCTCGTCGGCGAACGACCCCAGGTTCCCGGCAGCATCGTAAGTGTAGCCGACGCTCTCTCCCCCAGCATACGTAACTCCCGTCAAACGGTTCAGCGCGTCGTAGTCGTAGCGGGTTTCTCGTCCCTCCTCATCTCGTTCGGAAGCGACGTTCCCCGCTGCGTCGTAAACAGTTACGAATTTTCCGTATGTAAATTCATTGTCGGCATTAATTCGGGCGGTTTGGCGATTCAGCGCGTCGTATTCGTAGCGGGTGACGATGCCGTTGCGATCGCTAACCGTCACCAGATTCCCTTCTGCGTCGTAACTGTATTGCGTCTGCCCGGCGGGATCGGTGACCTTCGTCAGGCGATCGAGCGGGTCGTAGGTATAGGTGGTGGTGCGACCCAGGCGGTCCTTAACGCTCGTAAGATTGCCTTCCCCGTCGTAGCCGTACTGGGTCTGACCGATCGCGTCGGTTGCCGACGTCACGCGGTACAAGCGGTCATATTGGTAGGTGACATCGTTGCCGTTCGGGTCCGTCATCAACGTGACGTTCCCCTCCTTGTCATATTGAAAGGTAGTGGTGTAAGTGCTGTCGCCGACTTTCTCGCTGCGACTGACCTCGCGATAGAGTTTGTCGTAACCCGTATCGACTTGCGCGCCCAACGGACCCGTGACTCGCATGGAATGGCCCTCTGAGTGGCTCAAGTCATGCTCGATCTCGGTCAAACGACCTGCCGGATCGGTTATCCCGACAACACGATTGAGGGCGTCGTAAGTGTAAGTGGTGACGCGATCGCTATCCTCCCCCGGTTCGGTCAGGGCAAGCAAGTTGCCTTCGGGGTCGTAATTGTATTCCGTGCGATATTTAACGTTGCTTCCATCCGCCTCGGTTACTGCAGCCAGTTGGTAGAGGGCATCGTATTCGTAAGTCGTCTTATTACCGTTACCGTCCGTAGCGCTGACGAGGTTGCCCACTGTGTCGTAGCTCCGGGTGGCGGTGGAGCCCAGCGGAGCGGAGATTCGAATCAGACGATTGCGCGCGTCGTAGCTGTAGCTGGTTGTGTTGTTGCGGCGATCCGTGACCCCGGTCAGGTTGCCAGCCGGGTCGTACTCGTAACGGACGGTCGCGCCCCCCCCACCATTGACCGTCTCCTGCACCAGGCGATTCCGCTGGTCGTAGGTGTAGGTTGTGATGTCGCCATTGCGGTCCGTAACTTGGATGAGGTTGCCGGGAAAGTCGTAATCGTAGGTTGTGGAGCTCGAGCCCCCACCTTCGGTCGCGACGCGCAGGCGGTCTAGGTCGTCGTACTCGTATCTGGCGACGGTGCCGTTGCGGTCTTTAACGCTAGTTAAATTGCCCGCGAGGTCGTAGCTATAAGTGGTGGAATTGCCGAAAGCATCGGTTTCTTCCGTCAGCCAGCCTCGGCAGTGGTCGTATTCGTACTCGGTGACGTATCCGAGGCGATCGTTGACGGACGCGACGCGATCGTCTGAGGTGTAGGTGTAGGTCGTGACCCCGCCCTCGGCGTCGGTGACCGTGGTGAGACGATCGCGATCGTCGTACGCGTATGTAGTAGTATTGCCGTTGCCGTCCGTCATGCTGATGAGGTTGTCTTCCTCATCGTATCGGTACTCAGATGTACGCGGGCCGTTGATGACCTTCTTCAAGCGACTGAGCGAGTCATAAACTTGCTCGGTTGTTCGCCGTTCCGGGTCCGTAACCCGTGTAAGGTTGCCCGCCGCATCGTACTGGTAAGTCACCTTCGCCGACCCCGGCAGCGTCACGCCGACCAACCGGTTCAGTTCGTCATAGTCGTAACTCGTCGTGTTGCCCCGCTCGTCTACCGCCGAAATGCGGTTGCCTGCGTCATCGTAGACAAATGTCTGACTCGCGCCATCGGCAAATTCAATTTGGCTGACCAAACCGCGATCGTTGTACGAGTATGTCTGCGAACCTCCCGGCTCCGTAACCTTTAACAAGAGCCCTTTCGAGTCATAGGTATACGCCGTTTCGATGTCGCCGTAATCATCTGTCAAGCGCGTTTCTGTGATGACATTGCCGCGCTCGTCGAGGTCGTACTCGACAACTCGTCCCAACTCATCAACGCTGCGAATGACCTGGTTGAACGTCTCGTCATAGGTAAGCCGTACCAGCGTTTGCCCCGACACAGGCAGCCCAAGCTCTTCGATCGAGTTGCTGCTATTGCTCAGCACCGTCAGGCTACCGATACGACCGTCACTCTCCAGTGCGTTCCCAAAACCGATCGCGTCCGGGAAGCGATCGCCAACCAAGTCCGCCGCCACCCATGCAAAATTCGATGTCGATGCCGCCGCTCCCAACAACGTGCGGAAGCTGCCATCACCATTACCGACAGCGACCGAAATACCGTTGTCGTTGGTGATGACGAAATCGTCGATACCATCGTCGTTAATATCTGCAACCGATATGTTTTGCAAATCGAGCCCAGACGGCAACTGGAAGGGAGCGATCGTCGCGAATGGTTCTTCCCCGGAGGCGTTTTCGCCCTGATTGAACAGCGCGATGCTTAGCAGTTCTCCCAAAATCGGGGCGGGTTCTTCGTCTGAATCGGGAGGCGTCGGTTCGGTCCGCGGCGTTGCTTCCTGCCGCCCGAGGATCAGAAGATCGTCAAGGTCGTCGCCGCTAAGATCGATCGCGAGACTGTCGCCGAGGTAGGTGCCCAGCTCCTCAGACGTTGCCCCGCTGAAGCCTCCCGTACTGTAACCACTCAGCAACACTAGATGTCCTCGACGCTCGACCTCTCCTTCATCGCTCCCTTCTTCATAGCGATTCAGGGTCAGCACGAGATCTTGTTTCTCATCGCCATCGAAGTCGATTGGTTGCACGGAAGTCGCGACAAATGTTGCTGCCGGGCTTAAAAGGCCCCCACCCGTTGTCGTAGGTGTACGCGAATCTGTATCAAAGCCGCCGCTGCCGTTCCCAGAAAGTATCCAAACTTCCCCGACATCTGAAAGAGCGACTAGATCGAGATTGCCGTCGCCCGTGAAGTCTGCCAACGCCTCCAAGCGAATCGACTGTTCCTCGGGCTGACCCGTCCCCAACATGGAAATGACCGGCTTGGCATTCGGACCGTCGATCGTCACCACGCGATCGTGCACGCCTTCCCGCCGCGAATCCATATCGAGGATAAGGCTGGGATTGGAGTCAGATGCGTCGCCACCCAAGTCGGCAGCTGCAAACAGCCTCAGGCTGACATCAGGGCCCCCGAGTTCGATCTCTTCTCCACTTTCATCGGTGTAGATGGTTGAAATATCCTGCGAGGTTTTATTGAAGCCAGAGCTCGTATTGAAGAGCCAAGTTAAGGTTTGGTGGGGCTCGTAGTCCGGCTGCGAATCGCTCAGAACCACGATATCAGCGTCGCCATCGCCATCGAGGTCTTCCCCAAGCAAGGCACCCTGCAGCGGTCCGCGCGGCAACTCGAACCGCTTGACTTGGTTCCCAACGGACCACGTTCCATCCGAAACGCTGCCGTAGAACACGACGATCGCGCGATCGCGCACTCCCTCCTCGACCAAATCGCGTGCCGAGATAATTGCCGCGACATCGATCGCGCCGTCGGCATTAAAGTCGATGGCAGCGATTTCCTCGCTGTCGAAGCGCGGCTCGCTCTCCGCAGGCAGACCCATCAGCGTATCGAGACGGTATGTTCCCTCATCAGACCCCGGTGTAGGCTCCGCAACTATCTCAAAGTCGATTTCCCCTTCCTCGCACTTCGTCAAGTGGACGGCAACCAGATTGCCGCGATCGTCGTACTCCATCGTCCGGAGATTTCCTATTTCATCCACTGACTGCAATAGCAAGTGGTCCCCATCGCGCAGCATTTGTTCCTGGAGACCGGCATCATCCCGTGCGTCTTGGAGCTGTCCGGCACGATCGAGCTGATAGATCGTGGTGTCGCCGGAGGGATCCACGATCTTGGCGGTGGGTCGCGCGTAAAGAGCTGCCGATGGCGTTTCGTCGGAATTCCCAGTCCCTGCCTCGTCCTTGATGAGTCCTGCTAACTGCGTTAGCTCCACCGTCCAAGTCCCCGAGTCTTCATCCTCAGCAGCACCGCCGCCTCGCTTCACTGAGATGAGCCGTCCGGCTTCGTTGTAAGTGAAGGTGCTCTTGTTGCCGAGCTTGCCGGTCTCGCTGATAATCAGGTGGTTTTCGTCATAAGACCACTCTTTCTGAGCAGAGGTCGTGAAACTGCTACTTGAACCGGGATCGACGACATTCTTGAGATTGCCCTCCTCGTCCAAAACCAGTTTCGTGACGCGACCGGCCGGATCGGTTATCTCAACTTCAGCTTCGCTGAAAATAAAGCTGGTAGACAGTCCCACTGGATCGGTTATCGACTCAATGCGACCCTCGCTGTCGTAGCTGTAGGTGGTTGCATTGCCATTGCGATCGCGAATTTCCACCAGCAGGTAGCGCTTGACCTCCTCCTCGTCAACAAACTCCTGAAACTCGTAAACCGTTCGATCCTTAAGCGTACGGAGATACCGATAGCTGTCGCCCTCATCCTTAACGCGCACCAACTCCGAGAAGTCGCCGGCAGGGGAGACATATTTTGCCCCCTCAGCCGGATCGTCATCCGTTGCCAGCGTTCGGAACAGCATCTCCGTCCCGTCGCCATCCACCAGCATCGCCGCGCCGCCACTGACGATTAGCTCTTGCAAACCGGCGATGCCCCAGCCGCTGCCGAAAGGACTGTCTGAGCCATTGACCACCAGCAACTCGCCGCGATCGAGCAAGGCATTCCCCTGCAGCTCCCGGTTCTCATTGAAGTTGTAAATCCCGCCCTTGAGGAAATATTGATACCGCCCGCTCGGCAAGTCGCTCAGGTCTGCCTGCAACGCAAAACTGACTCCGAGCGGTCCATCGACCAACCCAGGATCGCTCTCCTCGGGATCGATCTCCGGCAATGTCCAGACATTGGCTCCGGCATCGAGTCCGTATTCCTCAGCATTCGACCCGGGTACCCGATACGCTGCATCCCCAGAGACCAAGTCCAGGAAAGCAACTGCCCGCAATTTATGGCTACCGTAAGCATCCAGCTCGCCTTGGGAGATCGCGTAACCGCCGTGAACGATCGGACGCGGGTCGGCGCGCAACGAATCGTAAACCAAACTCAGTCCGCGCGTGGCACCCATAGATTGATAGGTAACCAAATCGTGGCGGGTCCCGATCGCGCCCGAATGCAGCTCCACTTCTGCTGCACCCAGCTCGATCGTGGTGGGACGCTCGTTGCCTTCTAGTTGCTGGTTGTAGCGATGGTTCGCGATCGTCGAGAATACGGGGGCATTCGCGACGATCGCGTCGGTTACCCGCAGCCGACCGGACTGCTCGTCCAGGAAGGATACGTTATCCAAGAAGATCTGCGAATCCCCGCTCAACTCCACCTCAAAGGTCAACGTTGCGACCCGTCCGCGCCACGACTCGGGAACGAGTGCACGGAACGGCTCCATTCCAAAGGTGAAGGTGGGCAGGTCCGCCTTGTACAGCGTAATGGTGTCGCGCTCGCCGTCCGGGCCTGCTTCCTCCAAGCTGACAGTCAGCGTGCCCGGCGACTCCGGCAAGCCATAGCGATCGCTTACCGCGAGGTCGAAGCTCAGCACCTCTTCATCGGGAACGATAAAGCGATTGTGCGTAATCGCCGTCAGATCGGAGTCAAAACGCAGCGCGTAGTTGCCCTCCCCAAAGGGATAGACCGCCAACCCTTCAGCGATCGCGTCCTCATCCGTGCGACCGTTGTGGAACGACCATCCCGGCAACGCATCGCTTGCCACCAATCGTCGGAGTGCCTCAATATCGATGGGCAACTCGTTGAGGCGATCGTAAACGTTGGACCCGGCATCGAAGTTGCCGTTGAACAAGCTTGGAATCGCAGCGTCTCCGCGTTGGACCGTTTCGTAGGTGTTGTCGAAGGTGACAGGAACATCCGAGTTGGGGTTAGTGGGGCGATCCCCGCCGCCTAGCACCGAGTAAGACCACCCCGTGCCAATTCCTTCCCACGGCAGCTCGCCGGGGCTGACGCTATCCGCAAGCGAGTCCGCCAAATACCAAGGCGTCGTTGTTTCCGAGCCGAAGAACTCCGTGCGCGCGCGATCGACCAAGCGGCGGAAAATTGGACTGCCGGCCAATTCCTCGGCGCTGAGATCTAGCGTGCCGGCGTACCAAGCCAGCAGCTGAGCTTCGAGAGCGTTCTCGCCCCAGCCCACCCGCGAGCCGAGATTCACTTCCAGGTCGTGCGGACCGACTCCTGTATCGGGGTCGATATAGGAGAACCACCCCGGCGCATCGCTGTCGGAATTGGGATGCGTGACGTAATACGCATCGGCGAAGGTGACACCATCCCACACTCGAACCGGCGGCTCGAGGTAGAGTTCGGTTTCTCCAGCCGCGATGACAGAATCGGCAGCGTCCCCACTCGTCACTTCTGAAGACGCGCCGCCTAGCGCGAAAAGCAGTTCCTGAAGGTGGTTTTGAATGCGCGATCGAGGGTTGTCGGTGTGTCCGAGCTGCAGCGTCGTCATCTGGATATCGCGACGGGCCGGGTCGCTACCGCCTGCGTCTGGATAGAAGGTCAAGATCCGCTGGATCAACTCGCTGTTGACGACAGTACTGCGACCCTCGCCAATGAAGTGCAGCGGCGACTTGAACAGCGGCCCCAACTCGCCCAGCTGGGTAGCTTCACCATCCGCACCGAGATCGAGTTCGACCAACGCTGCGAAGAATGCGTCAGCCGCGGCCTCGCTGAAACCTCCATCGGGAATCAGAGATTCGAGGTCGTCCCCCCACGGCATCACTAGCACGACGGGGCGACCGGCATAGGTCTCGAAGAGGGCACTGGGCGCGATCTCCCCAATTGCCACGTCCGAGTCTGCCGCTAGTTCCTCCCACCGACCGTCATCGGGTCGGTAGCGCAGGACGATGCCCTCACCGCCCGCTCGCGCGACCTGATGGGCGATCGTGTAAATAGCCTCTGAGCTTTCCCCGCTGCCGTGGCGGTTGGGAATCAACGTAGCGCTGAGGAAAGACTGCGAGTCAATCTGAGGCGATGAAGACTGGCTGTCAATCTGAGGCGATGAGGACTGGCTGTCAATCTGAGGCGATGGCGATGCAACTTCAAACGACCCGACATCGTAGGTAGTTTGCCCGCGATCGTCGATGCCGCGAACGCCGATCCAGTATGTCTGGCCGGGAGTGAGATGTAAGCGTTCCGAGTCGAGGGGGATATTGCGGATATCTCGGTCGAAACCGCTAAGGATCGCGTTGCTGTCCCAACCATTATTAGGCGTCCAACTAGCAGTCAGAATGCGGTTGGGGTTGAAGTCGCGGAAGCCTTTCCAATCCTCACTCAGCAAGTCAGCAGCTTGCTGTTGAGACAAGCCAAACTCGGGGTTGACGCTCGGGCGATCCCACGGGAACAATCCCTCGCCCGGACCAAAGGCACTGATAAAAAGGTCGACCTCCTCAACGCGTTCCGTGGAAAGACCGTAGGACAGGTTAATGGTGGGTGTTGTCGCCTCAACAGTCGGCAATGTCTCGATTTGCAGCCAGTTAGCGATCGCGTCCATGTCGCGGAAACCTTGGCCCAAATTTGGAATGGGACCGTTCCCAGGACCGTCAGCACCGTAAGTGTGTTTGACTGATTTCGATGACGCACCGGGCGCGATCGTCCCTTGAGATATCGTCGAGCCATCACCCCAGTCGATGGTGTAGTTGAGTTCCTTATCCGAGTTCGGATCGGTAGCTTTAATAACCAGATTCATCGCCCGGCCGGCTACGGGTACTGAACCAACCGAGAGTTCTAGAGTCGGGGCAAGATTGATGACCGAGACGGTAAAGGTTTCGGTGAATATCTCGCCGTCAGCGGTGGTTACCCTCAAGCGGGCCGTGTAGTTGCCATTAGCTTTGTATTCGTGTGAGACATCCCCATTTGCTTCCGTCGATGCCGAGCTACCATCACCGAAATCCCAGTGATATTCCGTCGTATCTTCATAGCGACCGGCTTCAAACTTGACCGTGCCACCTTCTGCGATTGAGGCGTGCTCCCCAGCAGTGATGCTGCCATATGAAGGGGCAGTGCTAGCTGTTGCTCCAGATTGGTAAGTTGGTTCGGGTAAGGTATCGAGGACAAAGCTGTCGCCATCATCATGGTCGACAGTGATGACCAGATTGCCGCGAGCAACGCCCCCGTCACCATCTTCAACTCGTACCGTAGCGGTATAGGTTGAGTGAGTGACTCGAAGTCCATACGTATACTGTCCGCGTACGGGGTCGCCCTCGAGAATCGGGTAGCTACCGCGAACGTCAATTTCGGGATAAACCAAGTCGTTGATGGGAAACTCTTCAAGTTCCGGCCTGAAGGTGCCGAATTCGGATTCGTTTTTCAGCTCCTCGATCCCATCCTTAATGCGATTGACATCAAAGATATGGGTGCCACCGCCTTCACCGAACGTGGAGGATGCATACAAGAACCGATCGTCGGGGCTGAGGTGGAGATCGAGGATGTAACTCCCAGGAACCGGGCGGGTCGCGGCAACTAGCTTCGGACCGTCGTTTAGACCCAGTGGGTCTTCAATGATGCCGACATTACTGCCAAAACGAGGGTCGTTCGGATCGCGACTGGGTAGGCCTAGTCGCGGAATATTAAAGGAAGCAACGAAAGCATAGCTCAGGTCGCTGGTAACGGCGACAGCATAGGCATTGTTGACGTCAAGCCAGTCAATGGATCTTCCTAGTATGAGGTCGGCAGTAACGCTGACGCTGGCAGAGAAGTTATTGGGGTCGTCGTTGTCGATCGCGATCGTTCCAAAGCCGTCTTTGTCGTGGAGGTGATGGGTATAGACAATTCGACTGGGATCGGACGTTGCGCTCACGCCGGTAATCCCCGACTCGATGGGGCTGCCAGTGGGAATACTGCCAATTTGCTCGTGCCAGCGTCTGGAATTGGGGCTCGTTGCATCTACCGGACGATCGCGCGGGTCGATGTTGACAACAAGCACGTGGCTTTGACCGCCATTGTCCTTTCGAGCAAACAGCCTTCGCTCGGGTGCGGCAAGGTAGAGTCGCCGACCTTGAGGGTCGATGTCAATTTTGTTCAGTCCCTGCGGTGCCGGATCGACGGCAATGGTCTGAACGTGTTGGTTGTATCGTTCGGAGAACGGGTCGATGTCGATGACATAAACCGCACCCCGAGCCTTATCGGCAACGTAAGCGTAGCGATCGTAAGGATCGATCTCGATGTCGGCCGGTTGGGCACCAGGCGGGAGGTCGATAAAATCCAGAGTAGCCGTATCGGGTACGGTATCGACTTGGCGGAACACCACCATGTCAACTAGGGCAATGCGTCCGGAACCCGACAGCGAAACATAAGCGCGATCGCCGCGATGAGTAGCCGCAACGCCCATCGGACCGTCGTCGTAGTCATCACCATCACCAACAGGGATGGCAGCTATGCGCTCGAAAGTGTTGCTGTTGATGACCTCAATGGAGTCGGGTTCGCGGACGGCTCCGAGGATATAATTTCCTTCTGGAGCGATCGCGATCCCGTTACTGCGAAACTCAATGGGGTCGACGTCGGGAGAACCCGGCGCTACGTTGACCTGCTCGAAACGCACGACCTCGATTTTGTCGACCGTTCCTAGCGTTACCTCAGGTGGGATAGCAACCTCAACTCGCTCGGCATCTGCACTCGAGACGTCCACGCGATAAGCTGTTTCACCCAGATAGAAATCAACTGCTGTGAGCTCCGAAGTACCGGTCGTGAAGTTGCCGCCTTCGAGTAAGACGAACGGATCCGCATTCTCGGGGAACTCCAGTCTTGCAGAGGTGATTCCCGGTTTTGTATTGGCGTCTTGAGTCGGTGCAACAGAATTACCACCGGGTACTATCACCTGTGGAATGCCCGCAGGGTCGAGCTGTACGCCCAGATTAGTGGTAACGGGCAATCCTACGCTCGAAACCTCGAGTAACGTCACTTCTCGTAGGTCTGCGATTTGGGTCCAGAAGTAGCCCAGAGGAATAAACGGCGAAAGCGACATCGCCAAACCATGGCCGATAAACATCAACGAGTAATCGACAGTAATGGGTCGAGTCACCGAAAGCTTGCCCTCAACAAGCGTCTGATGCGGTCTGAAGAGTGCATGGCGTCCGGCATATTTGATCCCAGGATAAGGAGGCGATTGGGTACGGATCTTGTTGTCCTCTCCCACCACAGCGACTTCCTCCTGCAGCCAAGCTAGTTGCGTTTCACCGAGGTTTTGCGGGTCGGGAAGCATAGCTTCGCGCATGATGACGACGGGATCCCCGGGGCTGAGTCCATCAGGAGCTGGGAACACAAACTGCGCGCGCTCCTCCAGGACGCGATCGCCAAAGTCTAGAGCAAAGCCGCCATAGAATGTGAAGCCTACATTCTCCGCCAGACCTAGATCGACTAAAAAGTCACTTTCATCAATTGACTCGAAACTGACATCCACAGTCTCGTTCAATGCTCCTGGGGGTAGCAACAGGATAGAACCATCATCAGCAGCAATCGCGCCGCCCTCAGCACCGAGCTCTGCCCCACTCGTCTGAGCTGTCTCAACCGTAACGGGAACTGTGACCTCAGCCGCCCCCAGAACCACCGTCACCGCAGCTGTCCCCTCTGCTGTAGCAGCAACTTTCCCGTCATCATCTACTGTGACGATCGCCTCATTCGTGCTGAAGAAGCGTGCCGTCTCGGGCAACAGCATCAGCTCCTCGTTCTCGAAGGCGGGATTGGCGATGTCGAGATAGAGTTGTCGGCTTTCCCCGGCAACCAAGGTGATGGCATCGGGATAGAGATCGAAGCCCAGAATACCCGCTAAGACGATGTCGAGATCTGCTTGCGTAGAATCGGCATCGATCGTCTGCAGGGGCGACCCCACTTGCACTACAGTTACTGCTTCTACGCCATCGCGAGCTACACTCAGGAGCGACGTTCCGTCAGCGAGCGCGGCGATCGTACCCGGCAACACCATTGCTGCAGCATCGGGGTTGTCGGACTCCCAACTTAAATACCCGGCCGGTAGCGGGACGTCCTGCCGATCCGCAAAGTCTCCCACCACTTCCAAGGTGACGCGATCGCCCACTTGCAGCTGAGGGTTCTGATTGACAACGAACTCCAGATTCATCAACGGCTCGTCACTGACCTCAACCGCGACCAGGACTGGCTCGGAAACGGAGTAACCGTCGTCGGCAAGAATCTCAAAGCTGGCATTGCCGGCATAGTCCGGATCGGGGAGGAAGAGTGCAGCCCGTCCGTCTGAGGATAGCCGTACGCTGCCGTTGACGGGATTGCGAACGCGATAGAAGAGGCGATCGCCCTCGGGGTCGCTCAACAGCTCGCCCAGCGGCAGTTCGACTTCCAATTCTTCATAAGTGGAAATTGTTAAGTCGTTTCCAACTGGTGGGCGGTTGGTGGCAAAACCAAAGTTCCCCTGTAGAAGTCGGGCATCGGCAGTGTTGATACTACCGTTGCGGTCCACGTCAAAATTGAAGGGGCGATCGGGCTCACTGGCATTGCCACCGCTCAAAGCAGTTGCCAACAACCCACTATCTACACCATTGACATCACCGTCGCGGTTGATGTCTCCAGCAATACCGAGCTGCAGGCTGAAAGCACCTTCGCTTACACCGCTGACTTCAAGAAGGTGTAAGCCAGCAGTATCGAGAGCAAACAAGCCAAATACTCGCTCGGCTGAGGTCTCGATGGCCAAAGGCGCAGAGTCGTTAAGCAATATGATGCTTGGAACATCACCATTCGCCGTAATGGTTGTTAGCTCCACACTCAGCCAGACCACACCCGTTGCCGTAGCGTTCAGCTCGGATTGATGCAGGCTGAGGGCGTAACGCTTCGTTTCCCCGTCGGAGAAGTTGACCCTCGTGGGTTGCGCGACGAACTGGTGGGCGCTGCCCAAGTCAGCCGCGATCGCCTCGATGTCGTATGTAGGGTTCGGCGGAGCCCCTGATGAGCCTGTAAGATTCATCGAGGACGCACGAGCAATGCTGTTACCGGTTTCTTGCTCCGAAGGAGAAGCGGTATCGCTAACGAGCGCAGCTGTAGGTCCTTCTGGGAATGCGGAAGATTGGCTGGCGACTTCAAGGTCAAAACGGGCAACCACGTCGTTAAAGTCTCGGTCGCCCAGACGCCAGAGGTCTTCAATGTAGAGTTGCCCGCCCAGTCGTGCAATATGATCGACTCTGTCGGGGTTCGCCCCGACCGTACTGAAAAACACCAGCGGTCCTTTACCCTTACGATTTTTCGGGTTCTTCGCCAACACCTCAGCTGCCGTTGCGTCTTGCCCGAGATAGAAGTTGTAGTAGCTGTTCCCCGCCACTTCGAAGTCAACTTGCGTACCGGACGCTACATCGGACGTGAAGGCGGGTTGCGCGCGCCGCAGGGCCGCCGCTGCATAGCCCGGCGCGTCTGGAGCGATGCCATCGATGCGACCGAGCGCATCATCGACCGGAATGAGACCGAGTTCGTTTTCGTAAGCTGCCCGACGGCTCTGGAAGGTCAGGGACAGCGTCACGCGGTCGTTTTCCGTGCCGGGCGTTTTGAACACCGGCTGCTGCAATGGCAGCCAATTTGGAGCCGGGGGAGCCACATCCGTCGTGCTCGTCCCGACCGCGACCACAAAGTCATCAAAATCGCGATCGTCCTTGGGATAGGCCGTCTCCGCGTTCAGAATTATGCGACCGTCCACAACCTCAACGCGGAAATGCTCGGTGCCACCCGGGTTGGCAGCCGGTGTCGAGAAAAACACCATCGGGTGAGCTTTCCGTTTCCGCCAGACATTATCGGGATTTTTAGCAAGAACGGCGTTCGCACTTGCTTCCCGCGTCGTCAAGAAAACCAGGCGATCGCCCGCCGCAAACTCGTAATCGTCAAAGATACTGCCATCCGGTTGGAAACCGCGGAAGATGCTGAGGCGATCGCTCCGCAGGGCTGCCTGGACGTAACCGTCCTCGCCTGGCGCAATGCCATCAACACGCCCGGTGTCGTCATCGACGAGTACGACGCCGAATTCGCTTTTGGCACGCGCTGCCACCAACAACTCAAAGGCAAGCGTAGCCGACGTGCCGGGTTCCCCGACAACGGCAAATACGCCCCCTCCCAATGACGATAGCGGTGCACTGGGGTCATTTACGGTATCATCAGTGACCGCGCTCAGAAAGACGAGTTCGTAGTCGAACTGCACGCCCTCGGGGTTGGCAAACGTAAGCACCCGCTGTTCTGAGATCGCGCCCGGCTCGAGGCGATCGCCCGTCGCCAACCCCACATCCAGGTAGGGCAGTCCCTCTGAGGTCAGTCCGTCGAAGTCGCGCACTTGCACCGACAGGTCGCTGAGATTCTGCACCACCGCCAGCAGGCGATCGCCCACCTCGGAGGTGCCGTCATTGCGCGCGGCGAACTCAGCAGTCAGAATATCCGTAGCGTCGTTGAAGCTGGTGCGCCCATACTCGGTGGATAGACGGTCGCTGACATCGACGAGAGCGCCAAAGTCGATTGTCGAGTCTACCGCATTCGATGCAGGCGGACTGCCGACTTCCACCGGCGGTACGCTGTCGGGATCGGCAGTGAGGGTGATGTTGCCGATCCGGCGGACGATTGTGCCGAGGTCATCATCATTGTTGACCAGCTGGAACTGTAAGGTTGCCTGCGTACCGGGCGCGATACCGCTCAGGTTCAATTCAACCCGGCTGCGATCGCCTGCGCTACTAGGCGGGAAATAGCTTACTCCCGCTGCTGTAGCCGGCAGAACCCCCTCACTCCAATTGAAGAAACTCTGACGCTCGCGATCGTAGACGTGAACCAGCGAGTTCCCTTCGTCATCCAACAACGCCACTTCAAAGGAATCGTTGATACTTTTACCGTCCGTGAAGTCGAAATCGGGCTCGAACTCGAAGCTTAGTACCGACGACGCGATCGGTACGGTGAACTTATGGGTCAGTTCGGGATTGAAGCGGGGTTCGGCATCGGCACTGGCTTCAGCCAGTGCGGCATCGGGAAAGGTTAAACGGGTGGTCCAGGCGAGGTCAAACCGGGCAACTACGTCGTTGAAGTCTCGGTCGCCCAGACGCCAGAGGTCTTCAATGTAGAGTTGCCCGCCCAGTCGGGCAATATGATCGACTCTGTCGGGGTTCGCCCCGACCGTACTGAAAAACACCAGCGGTCCTTTACCCTTACGATTTTTCGGGTTCTTCGCCAACACCTCAGCTGCCGTTGCGTCTTGCCCGAGATAGAAGTTGTAGTAGCTGTTCCCCGCCACTTCGAAGTTAACTTGCGTACCGGAGGCTACATCGGACGTGAAGGCGGGTTGCGCGCGCCGCAGCGCTGCCGCCGCATAGCCCGGCGCATCTGGAGCGATGCCATCGATGCGACCGAGCGCATCATCGACCGGTATGAGACCGAGTTCGTTATCGTATGCTGCTCGACGGCTCTGGAAGGTCAGGGACAGCGTCACGCGGTCGTTTTCAGTACCAGGTGTTTTGAACACCGGCTGCTGCAACGGCAGCCAATTCGGAGCCGGGGGAGCCACATCCTCCGTACTCGTAACGACCGCGACCACAAAGTCACCAAAATCGCGATCGTCCTTGGGATAGGCTGTCTCCCCGTTCAGCAGCAAGCGACCGTCCACGACCTCAACGCGAAAATGCTCGGTGCCATCCGGATTGGCAGCTGGTGTTGAGAAAAACACCATCGGGTGAGCTCTCCGTTGCTGCCAGACATTATCGGGATTTTTAGCAAGAACGGCGTTCGCACTTGCTTCCCGCGTCGTCAAGAAAACCAGGCGATCGCCCGCCGCAAACTCGTAATCGTCAAAGATACTGCCATCCGGTTGGAAACCGCGGAAGATGCTGAGGCGATCGCTCCGCAGGGCTGCCTGGACGTAACCGTCCTCGCCTGGCGCAATACCATCAACCCGCCCGGTGTCGTCATCGACGAGTACGACGCCAAATTCGCTTTTGGCGCTCTTTCCCACCACCAACTCGAAGGCAAGCGGTACCGAAGTGCCGGGTTCCCCAGCAACGGCAAATACTCCCCCTCCCAATTCCGTTAGAGGTCCATTGGGGTCAGTATCGCTGATGAGCAAGACATCGTCGATGACCGCACGTGCGTCGCGCGCACCGAAGCCCAGTAAGTCGAAGTAGAGCGTTGCCAGAGTACCCGCAGCCACCCCCGTCAGGTCGATCTTCACCGTACGTGGCGTGTCGAGGGCGATCGTGTTACCGGAGGTGATTCCCGCGATCGTGATGGCATTGCTGAAGTAGGCCGTCCCGTCGTGCTGCAGGTTGAGCGTGGCGTCGGTCTGGTTCAGCTCGCTCACCGTACCAACCAGCGGCGCAAGGGTTTGGGTATTGAGCAGCGCTACCTCAAAGGCGTCCGGGGGGGCGAGGTTGCTGGTGTTGAGGTCGGCAGAGACGAGAGTGAACTGCAGCGATCGCGCGTTTTCGGGAACGAGGAAGGTATGCGTCAGGCTCGCCATATAGGGCGACTCCTCGCTCAGGACAGCCTCTTCCTCGAGCAGCGTGATGTCGCCGCGCGTTTCCCAGCCGTCGAAGCTTCCGAAATCGCCGTTGTTAATACCCAGTAGCGGACCTGCGGTCAGTGGCGCGGCAAACGCATCGAACAGCCGGCTGTTGGGATCTGCTGCCGCACGAGCGGCTCGTACGATCCGTGCGTCCAACTCAGAAGGTAAGCGTCGCACTGACGGAAGCAGCGCCGGACTCATCAGGTCGTGCGCGAACTCGTTGAGGTTCAAGTGGTTGCCATCTGGGCTCAAGGTGGCGCTGACGTCTGGTGTCGTGAAGGTCGGCACGCCATCGACTGACTCGACGTTGGCGTCGTAACCGCTCCAGCCCGCAATGAACCCGCTCAGGTGACCCAGCTCGTGCAGCAGCACGGTGAGGAGGTCGTAGCGTCCGAAGGCGTCCGAACCAGCCGAGGCTCGGAAGGCAGTCATACCAGAGGATTGCACGAATTCGCTATGGTCGGAGGGCGTGGCGTCAACGAACCAGCCTAGACCGTTGGCGTCGATGTCGATCGCCAGAGTGCCACCGTTGGGGCGTCCTTGTTCGTCGAACTTCGAAACCCGCGCTTCACCGAGGTAACCGGTCGGCAGATCTTCGACGACCAACTCGATATCAAAGGGCGTCTTCGGTTCGAGCAACGACTCCCACAACGCGATCGCTGCATCGTTGAGGTCGAGAACTGCAGATGGCTTTAACGACGAGGAATCTTGGGCGGTGTTGTCCGGCACCGACTGGAGGGAACCGGAGGTGTAGCGGTCTGCCTCTCCCGAGAGTGTATCGCTCGCTGTCTGTCCCGAGAACCGCGCCGCACTGCCGCGGTTGGCCGTCAGCGGCTCCCCTGTGGTCGATGGGCTGCGGTAGGTCACGACCTCGCCGCCGGCTGCTCCAGGCGAAGCTACAGCTAAGTTCAAGCGACCGCTGCGATCGTACCCGTAGCGATCCGATTCGCCCGCCGCTAAGTTACGCGCGGCAATCAGACGACCCGCTGGGTCGTAGGTGTAGCTGAAAGTACGGCCGTCCGGGGCGATCGCCGCCGTCACGCGACCCTCGGCATCGCGTTCGAAGCGCACAGACTCCCCACTGGCTAGATCGACGATGCCGCTGTCGCTAAAGACCAAGCGCGTGCCGTCTGGGGACAGTTGCGCCTCCAGGCCGTCGGCCACGCTCAGCTGGTATTCCGTACCGTCCAGAGCGAGCAAGGTATACTCTGCCTCTCCGAATCGGCCGCTCGCCGGATTGTACGGACGCGCCGTTGCCAACTCGTAGAAGCGGCTGCCCGCTCGCTGCAGTAGCGCCGACGCCGAACGCAAGCGGTATTCCACACCTGCATCGGCAATCCAACCCGGCGTGTAGTAGGTCAACCCCGGCAGTTGCTGCCGTTCCGGTGCGAAGGTGAAACCTGCCCGACGGCCGTCCGGCAGCGTCAAATACAGGCGGCTGCCGAAGCGGAGCGGGGCGTAGACTCCGATGTCCTCGCTCCCCGTCAATGCCACATCCGTGACGATATCTGTATCGACGCCCGCCCAGCGCCAGCCCGGGCCGAAGCTGCCCGGGAGTCCGGCGCGTTCGGCCTCGTAAACACGGGTGAAGTCAACCTCAACGCCGCCCAGTTGCGTGCGGAAGTCGGTCTCAGCGAGCTCGAACTGACCGGGCTTATTGCCGCTGTTCACCTCGAAATCCACCGTAGTGCTGGCCGCGCGATCGCCGATATCCTCCGCACGCAAGCGCAGAGTATAAAAGCCATTGGGCAGTGCAGCCAAGTCGAAGTCGGTGAGGACCCCGTTCTCGACCGGGACGGTATCGCTGGCGATCGGGCGGAAGTCGTGGCTGCCGAAGTCCGCCAGCTCCAGCGTCCAGGTATCCAAGTTGCTGTCGGCGACAGTGCCGACGATGGGCGTAGCAGCGGCGATCGGCTCCAGCCCGAAGCCCGGTGCGAAGTCGACGATCGGTGCGGCATCATCAGTGGGATCGATGACCTGCAGCACTTCCGTGACGCGACCGACGCGACCGTCGAGGTCGGTGGCAACGGCTTCGACAAGATACTGGCCCGGTGCGTCTGGGGTGTAGGTGGCGCGACCGTCGATTAGCGGCAGGTTTTGTCCGTTCGCGATCAGCTCGATGCGATCGATATCGGCGAGGCTATCGGCGATCGCCCGGATGCTAACGGTCTGCTCCGGTTGAACGGGGAAACTCGGAGTCAGCACGATTTCCACCTCAGGCACTAGCGGCTGCAGTGTGGCGCTGAAGACGACCGACGTCGTGGTGCGATCGAGTCCGTCGGAGACGGTAAAGGCGACGGTGAAGTCGCCCACCTGTCCGGGACTTGGCACCCACTCGACTGCCCCTGTTGCCGGGTCGAGGGTCGCGCCGCTCGGCAGCCCGACCGACGAGTAGGTCAGGGTGGTGTTGAGGTCGGGGTCGCTGCCGTCGAGGACGAAACCAAGGGTCTCACCGATGACGACGGAGCGCGAGCTGACGTTCAGCTCGGGTTCGCGATTGACGTTAGCGACGCTGATAAAGACGTCGCGCTGCTCGCTGAGTCCGGCCGGATCGCGGACGGCAAAAGTCAGTGTATGGTCGCCTGCTTGCTCGTAGCCGGGGGTCCAGAGGAACTGCCCGGTGCGTGTATTAAAGGTCGCACCAATTGGGATCTCGGAAACAGCTTCAAAGACCAGCGGATCGGCATCGACATCGCCACCTGCAAGGGTAAATTGCAACAGGGTGTCTTCGCGTGTGGACTGCGGCGGCAGCGGAACCAAGACGGGGGCTTGATTGACATTGGTGACTGCGATCGTCACCGTCTCGTTGCTGGCACGATTGCCATCGGTAACGCCGAGGATAACGCTGTCGTAGCTGCCGGCCTGCAGGAAGCTCGGCGTCCAAGTCAGCACGCCGGTCCGGTCGTCGAGCTGGGCATTGGCCGGCAGATTGGTGGCGGTATAGGTCAGCGCGTCGCCATCGGGATCGCTGGCGGGGAGTTGGTAGGTCAACGTTTCGCCTTCGGTGGCGGCGATCGTCCCGATCGGCTCGAGCAGCGGCGCGGTGTTGTTGGCGCGGACGATGAGGGTGAGGCTCTGCGTGTCGCGAAGAACGTCGCTGGTGCCGTTACCGCTGTCGGTGACGGCGATCGCAATCGGGTAGCTGCCGATGTCGCTAGTAGTGGGCGTCCAGTCCAGCAGCGCGCGACCGTAGATGCCGCTCTCGGTTAGTGTGGCACCGGTCGGCAGTCCAGTAGCGTTGAAGGTGAGGTCGTCTTCGTCGCTGTCGCGGGCGCGGATTTCGAGCTGCAGCGGCTCGCCAACGACCGCTATGATATCGCCGAGGTAATCCAGTCGCGGCGGGTCGTTGGAGGCATCGACTGAAACGACGAAGGAGTATTCTGCGATTTGCACCGCACCGGGACCGTCGCCGTTGCCGTCATCGGCAGCCGTGACGGTAATGGTATAGTCGCCGCGATCGCTCCGACTCGGATCGACGGTGAAAGTGGCGGTACCGTCGCCGCTATCGGTAAACGTCGTGAAATCGGGAATCGGGAAGCCGGGGAGACCGCCCGCACTGAGGGTCACGGGGTCGTTGTCGGGATCGACGGCCTCGACGGTCAGGGTCAGCGCGTCGGCGCGAGTAATGGTTTGGTTCCCAACTTCAGCGATCTGGGGCGGGCGATTGACGTTGGCAACGCGAATCTGAACGGTGCCAACGTCGCTGAGGGGCGTGCCCGTGCCGTTACCATCGTCGGTTGCCGTGAAGGTGACGGCATACTCGCCCGCCGCATCGAAGTCCGGCGTCCAACTGAAGTAAAGCGTTTCGGGGTCGAACGTCGCACCGGTTGGAAGGCTGTCGGTCGCAACCGTTACGGTCGGATCGCTGCCTTCCAAGAGCGCCAGGTTGTCGTTCGTGGCGCGATCGGGCGGGACGAAACCGGGGTTGTCTGGGTCGAAGGCGAACGCGCGGAAGCGGACTGTCTGACCTTCCTGGATTTGCCAAGTCGTCAGCGCATCGAACTCTGGCGCGGCGTTGACATTAAGCACCTCGATCGCGACCGTTTGTTCGGTGGCGGACGCACCGTCAGTAACGCTGAAGGGAATTTCGTAAGTGCCGGCTTCGAAGAACTGGGGCGTCCACTCGAAGATACCCGTGCGCGGGTCGAGCTGACCGCCTGGCAGCAACTGACTGGAGTAGGTGAGCTCGTCCCCCTCGGGGTCGGACGCTTGCAGGCGCAGTCGCACCAACTCGCCCTCGCGGACCGTGCGTGCGGGCAGCGGCAGTAGCTCGGGAGCTTGATTCGTCGGTGCAATGCGTAGCTTCGTAGAATTACTAGTTGTTTGCAAGCCGTCGCCGACCGTGAAGGTCACGTCGTAGATCCCCGCTGCCGTGAAGCCCGGCACCCAGGCGAGCACGCGCGTCTCGGGGTCGAAGCTTGCTCCCGGCGGCAGTCCATCTACCCAGACACTCAGCCGATCGCCATCGGGGTCGCTGACAGCAATGGGTAATTCCAGTAGCACGTCTTCGCGACCGCGAATTTCCTCCGGCAGGGGCGCGATCGCTGGTGCCCGGTTCCCGCCCTCAACCACCAGCGTGTAAGTTTGCTCGCCGCGTCCGCCGCGCGTATCGAAGGTGTAAATCGTCACCGCGCTCGTTGCCGGGCTGTCTGCCGTTGGCTCCCAGGTGACGAGTCCCGTGCTTGCATCCACGCTCAAGCCCTCGGGACCGTCGTAAAGCAGGTAACTCAGTCCGATACCGTCGGGGTCGCTTGCCACCGCTTGATATGTGTAGTGCTCGCCTGCAGTCGCCTCGGTTGTCGGTTCCGACTCAAAGATCGGCGCGGCATTGGGGTAGGGCAGTGTGAAGATGCCTGGGTCGAAGTCCAGACGGAGTCCCTCGGGATTGTCGAAGGTGAGCGTGCGAGCGCCGACGCGCTCGCCCGGCGACAGGATGCCGTCGGGAAGCTCCTGACTGAGATCGAGTAGGTAGAGTTCGCGATCGCGGCCCGCCCCCTGCGGTGCGCCCGCGGTGTAGCCGCTGGGCTCCAACAGCAACCGCAGCGGCACGCGGATGTCGTACTCGACGATGTTGGTCAGCGAGACGTTGTAGGAAACCGTTTGCGTGGCGCGATCGCTACGCGGGTCGCTGAACTCCAGCTCGACCTGCGACAAGAAATCCGATAGCGCCGTAAAGGCGGCACCGTAATCTGCCGCCAGCGTAAAGCCCGAGCTGCTCCGGACGTCCGACTCGATCCGCAGCTCGTAGCGGTCCGGCGACAGCGCTCCGAACTCCAGCAACACCCTGTTGGCGTCCGCTTCGTAGTTCACCGACTGCGGGCGCAGGATGCCGCTCGCCTCGCCCGCGAGCTGATAGTTGTCGGGGTTCAACACCGACGCCGGATCGCTTGCGTCGCCCGCGAACATGCTTTGGTCGAAGGTGACGGTCACGAGTTCGAACGGCAGCGCCACTTCCGCATCTGGGGCCGGAGTCGTGAAGGCGACCTCGGGGAGGCGAATCGGGGCGATCTCGTCGATTTGGTTTGACTGGCTCAGCAAGATGCGCCCGTCCGGCGTCGTCTTGACGGTGTCGCCGCGGCTGCCGGTCTTTGCGATGGGTGCCACGCGGAGGGAGGCCAGCTCTACGGCGAGCAAGTCGCCGCCGTGACCCTTGGCATCGCAGTTGTTGGAGACGAACAGCAAACCCGCCAGCGCGGTCTCGGGCAAGCCGAAGGCCAGCGAATCTACTGGCGACTCCAGGTCCAGCATCAACTGGGCGTCGCCGTCCTCCTCGAAGCGCACCACCTGCCCGCGCTCGGGCCACAGCGCTGCCCAGAGCTCGCCGTCAGGCGAAAACGTCAAATTCCCCACTCGCAGGTCGCTGAAGAGACTGAACGCGCCCGTTGAGGGGTCGAAGACTTCCACCCCCTCGCTCGAGGAGACGTAGACGAGACCATCGGCGGCGATCACCAGGGATTGGGTAATGCCGTTGCCGAACTCGCCGAGAATCGCGCCGGTGTCGGGGTCGAGCTGCAGCAGCGGCCCGCCGCCCGTGGTCGCCCAGAGGCTGCCATCCGAGTCGAATTCCAGATCGAATACCGGATAGGGCAGCGTCGCGAAGGGCGCTTCCAGTTCGCCGCCCAGCTTGTCGATGCGATAGAGCGCGCCGCGGTTCTGCCCGCCGCTGGCAATAACCGAGCCGTCGTCGAGGACGGCGATCGCTAGGGGCGCGATCTCGGCATGGCTGCCGGGGATGCCGGTGGCAAAGGCTTGGGCAGTGAAGGGTGTGATAACTTGGGCGAACTCGGAGCGCGCGACGTCGGGCTGCGTCCCGGGGATTTGCTCCAGCAATTCGGGGAACAGCAGGTTAACGATCGGCGCGACGACCGCTGGCGGAGGCAGCAGTTGTGGAGCGCCGGTGCGTTCGACGGTCGGTAGATTGCCTAAGTTGACGGCCGAACCGTCGTCGGGCACGGCGCGGCTGACGTCGGGCGTCTCCTGGTTGCCGGCCGCGTCGGTGGCAACGGCCAGGAACTCGTAGCTGCGCCCGGCTTCTCCGGGGAAGATCGCGGCGGTCTCGGTCGTGCGCTGCTGCCAGATGGTGAAGTCGCCGCCGTCTTCGGCAACGTACACCGTGACGTGCTGTACGCCCGAGCCGCCCTCATCGTCGATGGCGGTCCACGCCACCTCGAAGTCGCTGCCGCCAGGCACCAACGGCGTGACAGTCAGCGTCGTGGTAGGCGCGACGGCATCGAGCACGTTGGTGACGACGCGCGTGTCGCTCGGTGCGGCAGTGTTGAAGATGACCCGCGCGGTGCTGTCGAGTTCGGCACCCGTCTCGGCTGCGGACGACGCTTCGATGTGGTAGGTCACGAAACCGATGCCCGCGCCATTAGCATCGTTCGGCGGCAGCAAGCCAAAGTCGGGGTTTTGGAACACCTCGCCGGTATCGGGATCGATCGCCTGCAGCAGCCAGGACGCCGTATTCGAGAGTGGATCGAGCCCGGCGCTGACCCGCAGGATGAAGCCGAGTTCGTCGACGAAATCGAAGTCGCTTTGGAGAACGCCGCGATCGCGTGGCATGCTGACCTGAATGTCCCCAAGGCGCAGGTCGCCGAGGGTGAACGTGCGCGGGTCGAGGTCGGGGTCGATTTCGCTGACGATGCGAATTTCGCTGACGGCAGTGCTGGCAGTCGACGCGTTCTCGAAGCGGATCGTATAGGGCAGGGGCGTCTCTGCCGGCACGAAATTGTCGGTGCCGTTGCCCACTGGACCGCTTAAAAAGACCCGCTCGCTCTCGCCGCCAGCGAGGTTGAGGAACTGGGCGAAGTTGGGCGGCGGCACCTCGACGTACGGTGGCAGGTCCACCTGTGCCTTACCGAAAGGCACGTATATGTTGAAGGCGAGGCTGTGGGTGGGTGCCGTCAGCCCGAGGTCGTAGGGGGCGAGGTCCGGGGCCGGCGAGATGCGCGGGTCGCCGAGGAAGGCGTTGGGGTCGATGAGGTTGGGGTCGTCTCCGTACCAGCGACGCAGCTGCTCGAAGAAGCCCAGCAGGTCGCCGTCGGTGAGGATCTGCTCGCCGCCAGCGCCCACCAGCAGACCGGTCGCCAAGGTCGCCATCAGGCTGAGCACCAATGGATTTTCCCGTACGGGCGGTGCTTCGTTCTCGGGGCGCAGCAGACCGGCGTCTTCCAACGCGGCGAGGTAGGAAGCGGTCCAGGTGTCGGCATCGGCGGCCAGGTTGACGAGGCTCGTGGAGGCAGTATCGTCGAGGAGGACGGCTTGGCGCAGGCGCTCGGCTTCGGCCGTTTGCTGCGCGACGAACTCGTCCCGGGTCAGCGCCGTTGCCGTCGCGAGCACGTGGAAAGCGAAGGCAATTTTCGGATCGTCCAGACCGCGTTTATCGAGCTTTTCGTCAAAGACATCGGGCTCGATCGCGAACAGCTGTGGGAAGCCCTGATAGGTCTGGAGGTTGAAGCTACGCCCTACGAATCCGCCCGTGGGGAGGTCGACGATGTAACCCGGTGCCAAGATCGTACCCGTGGTGTTGAGGTCCGAACGCAAGCTCGCCCAGGACACGTTGTTGCGGGCGTTTTCCGGCGCGCCGCGCAGGTTGGAGGTGAAGGTAACGTAGGGCAACTCCTCGATGCCATCTTCTTCAAACGCTTGCTGGCGCGTTTCCTCGTCGAATAAGGTGTAGAGAAACTCGTTGACATCCAGCTCCGGGGCGCCGTACTGGAAGAAGACGTAGGGCGTGTCGATGTTGGTCAAGCTTTGCACCGAGACGCCGTAGGTGCCCACTTCGCCCAGATCCAACACCCGCGGTCCGCCCACGCCCACGGTGACGTCCGGCTGAATCCAGCGCTCCACCAAATAGCGATAGGGAATAACGGCTTCCGCGTCTGGGTTCACCACCTTCACGTCGTATAAGCCGTGGGTTGCGTCCGTGAGATCGAAGATGCCGCGAATCCAGGTGCTGTCGAAGACTGCCCAATCCACCGGCTCGAATTCGGCGATGCCGGGACGCACCAGTTTGGGCACGGCATCGGGGTGGAACTGTGCGCCGAAGATATCGACCGTGACGTAGCGGCTGTCCCCGCCGCGATCGGTTTGCACGTCGGTAATCGCGAAGGGCAGCACGTCTACCAGCAGCGTCGTCGTCGTGTCGGGCGCGGGCTGCGCGAAGCCGCGCACCAAAATGTAGTAGGTGCCGGGTTCGGTCGTCGGCACCACGGCCGTTTGGTCGGCGGCGAGCTTGCCATCGTAGCTGGCGTCGAATTCCGTGCCGGTCGGGGGCAGTCCGAAGCGCACGAACACCTCGTTGGCAGCGTCGTCGTCGGACGAGTCGAGGGTCACTTCTAAGGTTTCGCCCAGCCCGACCTCAACTTGGAACAAGCGTACGTCGCCCGTGCTCAGTGCCAGGTCCACCGGTACGCCGAGCTGAATTTCCTCGACGGTGACGTTGAGGGTATCGGCTGAGGCGGTGCGGTTGTTGGCCTCGTTTTCGGCTTCGTGGACCTGGTTGAAGATGTCCGGACGCACGATCGCGCGATACGTCCCGGGGGCGACGGGCGGCAGCGTTGCCTCTAGCCTCAGCGTGTAGGACTCATTCGTGCCCAGCGGCGAACCCGTTCGCGTCGCGCGGCCTAGTAAGCGGTCTTCGATATCCCAAACGTTGTCTTCAGAGAGGTAGACGGCATCTTCCCAACTGCCGAGCGCCTCGAACTCGCTGTAGTTGGTAACGGTCCATTCAACGGAGAGTGAGTTGCCAACCTGCACCGAAACCGGGAGTTCGATGGTATCGACCTGCAAGTCGGCCGGCGGCGGCAGCTCCAGCAACAGCGGCTGTGGGCTGGGCGTGGCGTTGTTGAACTCAAAGTCGCCCTCAAAGACAAGACCCGTGAGGCGATCGCGATCGAGGTCTAACGACGGCGGGTCGGTCAGCACGAAGACATAGAACGGACCTTCCAGATAAGTCGGGCTGAGGAAGCGCTGGGTGGCGGTGTAGCTCGCGCCGGCCGCCAAGCCGTTCTGGTAGCCAGCGAAGCTTCTGTCGTAATCGAACAAGCCGATGAAGTAGTCGCTCTGGCGATCGAGGAACTCGTCGCGCGAGAGGTAGACCAGATCTTGCCAGGTGTTCTCGCCGGGGAAGGTGTCGCCCGTTCCTCGGTTGGTGACCGTGTAGGCAACCTCGAATTCCTGACCGACGATCGCTCGCTCCGGAATGACGATGTCTGTCACTTGCAAGTCCGGCGACGGCTTCAACTCGATCGCGAGCGGTGCGGCGGTGATGTTATTGCCCTCGCCTCGGAATTCCGGCACGCGCGCGGGGGTGCTGGGGTCTTGGGAGCTTTCGTAGAAGATGCTGGCGTCATCTGGCAAACCGAGTTTTCTGACGCGGCGATCGTTGCGGTCGACCAGGTTGGCGTCGGTGAAGACCAGGAGGTAGAAGTCACCTTCGATGCCATCGGGCAGTTGCACCCTAGCGGTGCGCGTATATGAGTCGCTCTCAGCTAGCGGCCCGCCGCTGCGTTCGAACTCGCCGAGGATGATGTCCTGGAAGTCCAAGGACGGGTCGCGCGAAAAGTAAACGCGATCGGACCAAATACCTTCGCGGGTGTCGCGGTTGCCCTCGTTGCTGACCGTCCAGGTCACTTCGATTTCGCTGCCGGAGAGTACCGAGTTGGCGGGGACGACGAGGTCGGCAACCTGTAAGTCGGGCTCGCGGTAGATGACCGGAATCGGCGAGGAGTTGAGGTTGTTGAAGCCGTATTCGTAGGCGTTCCTGGTGAATAATTCGTAGAAGTATGTGTTAGGGCCGCCGGTCGGCAGGCTGCTGCGTTTGAAGATTGCTTCGTTGGTGATGACGTAGATGAAGAAATCGCCGCCGATCCCCTTCGGCAAGCGGATCTCCTCCTCGCGCGTGTAGCGATCGCCCGCGGCGAAAATGGTCTCCGGCGCATAAGTGTAACTACCGAGCTTTGTGATGCGGTCGGGGCTGGGAATGAAGGTCGGGTCGGCGGAGAAATAAACCGTGTCTTGCCAGTAGCGCGTGCCGCTCCAGACATCTGCCCCCCGGTTTTCAACCGTCCAGGCAACCGTGGCAAACTCGCCCGAATCGTTAGGGGCAGAGACCGTCACGTCGGTCACGAGCAAATCGGCAACGGTGTTGGTTACTAGCGTCGGGGCCGAATTTTCGTTGTTGTCGGTATACGGGCCTTCCCAGGCTGGCGGGAACTCGCTGTTGGTCACAACGATCAGGTGGGTGCCGACCGTTGCCGGCGACAGGGCGATATCGACGGTCTGGGTGTAGCTCTGACCGGCGGCCAGCCCGCCCTCGCGAACGAAGCGCCCGAGTTCCCAGACCTTCGCCCCCAGCACGCCCAGCTCCGGCGCGTCCGAGAGATAGACCGTGTCGATCCAAGAGCCCTCGGCGTCGTTCCGACCCAGGTTGGTAACCGTCCAACTCGCCGTGTAGGTGTCGCCGGCCGTGCCGATCGCTGTCGGGTCTACCGCCGTGACGACGAGATCCGGCGGCGGTGTCAGCAGCACGGTGGTCGGACCGAGCGAGCCCGCACGCGCCTTGTAGTTGTTGTTATCGACTTCGTTGGGGTCGTCCGGGTTGATGTTGATGTCGAGAGTGTCCTCGGTGACGACGTTGTAGAAGTCGGTCCAGGGCATGACGTACCATTCGCCGGTAATCTGGCGCGGAATCGTGACGGTGACGGTACGCTCGTAAAATTCGCCAACCTGCAGCGAACCGCTATGGCTGAAGACGCCGAGCAGGATGTCGTTGGGTTTGGGCGGCGTGTCTCGGGTCAGGGCCGAGGGCCGGTTGCGATCGCGCGTCAGCCAAATGGCGTCTTGCCAGGAGTCGCGATCGGTTTCGCCGATGCCGAGGTTGCTGACTTTGTAGCGGACTTCGATGCGGCTGCCTTCGAAGGTTTGGTCGGGGGCAACCACGTCGCTCACCACCAAGTCGGCCGGCGGCAGGGGATCGACAAAGATCTCTTGAGCGAAGATGTTATTGCCTTCGTTATCGCTCTCGTCTACTTGGTTGTAGACATCGGTGTGGACGATAACGAAGATCGGTCCGCGGAAGCGAAGTGGAACCTGAGACACCTCTACTTCTGCACGGTAGCTTTCCCCGGAACCGAGCGCGGCTTGGTTGTTGAGGCTGCCGATCAGTAAGTCGTCGTCGCTGATGGCATTATCCAGCGACAGGTAGACGCGATCTTTCCAGCGTGGTGTTGCCGTGCCGACGATACCTTGGTTGATGATGACGAATTCGACGTAAACCGTCCCGCCCGCATCAACGTCTGGCGACACGCTCAGCGATTGGACTTGCAGGTCGGGCGCCGGCGGCAGCGTCACCGTAATCGCACTGTCGTCGGTCGCGCTGTTGTTGCCCGTCGCTCCGCCTTCGTAGAGCGATCGCGTCGTATTGGTTTCGACGACCACCTGGAACAGCCCCTGCACCGTTGAGGGCACCAGGAATTGTTCGGAGCGATCGTAAGACGTGCCGGCGTCGAGCCCGTTGCTGTAGGTGAAGCCGCCGAGATAAATGCGACTGCCGTTAGGGTTTCCTGCTGGCTGCAGGTAGATTTGGTCGCGCCAGGTGCCGATCGCGTCGCCACCGCCCTGGTTTTCCACGGTCCAGCTCACGTCAATGCGCTGCCCGGAGTCGATCGCCAGTGATGGTGCGTCGATGTCGGCAACGACCAAGTCCGGTGCGGGCGTGAAGGCCACGTTCACCGCCTCGGAGACGGCTTTGTTGTTGTCGGTGTAGATGAACTCGTAGGGACCACCGCCCGTGGAGACGACGATGTAGTAGGTCCCGTTCAGTCCGAAGGGCAGCGTCACGTTCGCCGAGCGACTGTAGCTCGCGCCCGGGGCGAGGGCGCCAAAGTGCTCGAAGGCGGTGTCGCCGTTGGCCGTCAGCGTCGCGATGACATTCTCGCCGAGCGGGTCGGTTGCCAGTCGGACAATATCGTTCCACAGGTTCGTGCTCGTCACCCCGATACCTTGGTTGGCAACGGTCCAGGACACGGCCAAGGTGTTGCCGCTTTGTGCATCCGACGCGATGCTGATGTTGGGGACGATGAGGTCGGCGTAAAGACTCGGCGCGACGTCGAAGGTATTGGGTGCGGCAGCAGCGTTGTTGTCGAGCAGCCCGTCTTCGAAGACCGCACCATCGGCATTGGTCTGGACGAACAGCTGGTAGCGTCCCTCGAAAGCGGGCGGCAGGTAGAAGGTTTCGCTGCGGCTATAGCTCTCATCAGGTGCCAGCGGGCCAGCGCGCTCGAATTCTGCTAAGACGCGATCGTCGCTGTTGCCAAAAATGCTGTCGCGGGAGGCAATGATGCGGTCGATCCAGGTATCGACATTGCTGGTTCCCGTTCCTTCATTCGTAACTGACCAAGTGACGGTGACGCGAGCGGGATCGCCGATCGTCACCTCAGGAGCGGTAACGTTTGCGACGGCGAGGTCGGCAAAAGGCGCGAGTTCGATCGCGATCGCCGTTGCTACTACGTTGTTGCTCTCATCGGCAACTTCCACCACGTCGTCAGCAGCATCGGTGACGACGAGTAAGTACAGAGGACCGCGCGCGTGGATGGGTAGGTCCACGTCGAGCGATTGCGTGTAGTTGCTGCCCGCAGCCAGCGGACCGATGTGAGTGGTTTCGAGCAGCAGGCGATCGCTGCTGTCGAAGCGCTCGTCGGTGGAGAGGTAGACGCGATCGCTCCAGTTGCCCAACGCCTCGGCAGTGCCTTGATTGGCCACCAGGACGTCGAGCGCGATCGTCGTGCCGGACATGGCGGTACTCGGAGCGATCGAAATCGTCGGGGTTAGGTCGGCGTGGACCAGCTGCGTCGGAGCGGCAGCGGTGCGGTTGTTGTCCTCATCCTCGCCTTCGAACACCTCTGCGTCCGCGTCGGTAACGACGAAAATCGTGTAGCTGCCGTCAGCGTACTCGGGGATAACAACATCGGCAGTGCCGTTGTAGCTCTCGCCGGGGGCGAGGTCGAGGACGCGCGGGAAGGTTGCCAGCAGCGTGGCATTGGACGGCGTGCCGTCGGCAGAAATGTAGACGCGATCGACCCAGTCAGAGACAGCAACGCCCACCCCGACGTTTCTGACGGTCCAGTCGACAACGCGGCTCTGCCCGGGCTGCGCGATCGCGGGTGCGGTCGCGATCGTCACCTGCAAGTCGGGGTCGGGCTTGCGCGTGACGGCGATCGCCTCGGAGACACCGACGTTGTTGCTGTCGAAGCGGTACTCGAAGACTTGGGTGCTATCATCGGCGGCGATCAGCACGTAGTAGGTGCCTTCGATACCGTTTGGCAGCGTGGCGGTCGTCGTGGCGGTGTAGGTGCTGTCGGGCGCGATCGCGCCAGTATGCACCTCCGTGTCGAGGAGTGTATCGCCGTCATCGAGACTCAGATCGGTGGAGAGGTAGACGCGATCGTGCCAGCTAGCCGTATCGGTTGCGTCAGGACCTTGGTTGCGAACTCGCCAGCTGAGGTCGATGGCATCACCGCTGAGGGCGACGCTCGGGGCAGAAATGGCTTCGACGACCAGGTCGGCGTGAGGCGGCACGACGATGGTGGTGGCGATGGCTAGCAAGTTATCGCTCTCGTCGCTCTCGCCCTGAGCGTTGGCGCGATCGCTCTGGAATAAGAAATAGTAGGTGCCTGCCTCCGTCAAGGCTGGCACAGTCACCGCCGCCTCGAGGTCGTAGGTTGCTCCCGCCGCCAGCGGCGTCTGCGCGTCGACGGTGATGGTTGCCAAGCGCAAATCGCTGCTGTCGAGGACCGGGTCGTTGGAGAAGTAGACCGCATCTTGCCAGTTGGCGGGCGCGGGATCGGTGCCTTGGTTGGTGACGGTCCAGGCGACGTCAACCGTCGCTCCGCTGGCGATGTTGGTGGGTGCCGTCGCCGCGCTGACGGTCAGGTTCGGCGCGCCCAACTCGATCGCGGTCGCCCGCGTGTTGTTGCCGTAGTCTAATTCGGTTTGTTTTTGAAGGCGATCGGTGACAACCAACACGAACCAGTCGCCGGACGCTACGTTGGGGAGAGTAACGTCGCGCGTCAGCGTGTAGCGATCGCCAGCCGCCAGCGGGGTCGGGTCGGTGACGTACGTGTTGGCTAGGAAAATATCGTCGTCGTCGAAGATCTCGTCGGAGGATAGGTAAAGCGTATCGGTCCAGCTGCGGACGGCCGCTCCCGACCCAATGTTGTCTGTGGTCCACTCGATGCCGATCGTCTCGCCGAGGATGCCCGTCGCCGTAGCATTCAGCGCGGACACCACTAAATCCGGTGCGCCGATCGCGATCGGCGTTGCTCTCACATTATCGGATTCGTCGGTTTCGGCTTGGCGGGCGTTGCCGTCGGTGCGCGCGAGTAGATAGTAGTTGCCGGGTGCAGTCGAGCTCGGAATCGTCAGCATGCGATCGCGCGTGTAGCTCGTGTTGGCTACCAGCGGGGTCTGCGCTGAGGTCGAGGTGCTGCCCAAGTAGATATCGCCGCTGTCGAAGGTCGTATCGGTCGATAAATAGAAATAGTCTTGCCAGTTAGCAACCGCGTCCCCGTCGCCGACATTATCGACCGTCCAAGACACCACGATCGCCTCCTGCCAGGCAGCAGTAGCTGGTGCGTTGAGGGCGCCGACCTGCAGGTTCGGGGCCCTCAACGCCAGCGGTACGGCGAACCAGTTGTTGCTCTCATCGGTTTCGCCCTGCAAGTTGTTGGCGTCGGCGACGAACAGCAGGTACTTGTCTCCCGCCCCGAGGTACTCCGGCAGCGCCACGTCGATATCGGTGCGGGCGTAGCTCGTCCCGCCGGCCAGCGGCGTGCGGCCGGCAGCCAGGGACAGCAGGAAGCGGTCCGTGTCGTCCAATACCGCGTCGTCGGAGAGGAAAATCTGGTCGTTCCAGTTCGCGAATGCGCCCGGCGTGCCGAGGTTGTCGACCGTCCACGATACCTGGATCGTCTCGCCCCAGGCGGCACTTGCGGTGGAGCTGCTGGCAGCGCTGAGGGTCAGGTCTGGGGCGTCAATTGCGATCGGCAGGGCCAGCACGTTGTTGGTTTCGCTGCCCTCAGCTAGATCGCCACCCGCATCGGCGACGAATAATAAGTAGCGATCGCCAGTCTGGTTTTGCGGCAGGGTCAGCGAGCGCGTGAAGTCGTACTCGGCAGCAGCTGCCAGCGGCGTCAGTCCGGCCAGCGACTGGCTCAACAGCGACGTGTCCCCCGCATCGAAGGTCGCGTCTGCTGACAGATACACGGCATCGAACCAGGTGGCGGCGGCGGTCGTGTTGCCCTGATTGATTCCCGTCCAAGACACCTCCAGCGTCTCACCGATCGTGGTTGCTGCGGGGGCCGTTGCTGCTGTCACCGTCAGGTCGGCTTGGGCTGCGCCGATCGCGATCGGAACGGCAACGAGATTGTTGGTTTCGTTGCTTTCGCCTTGGTTCTTGCCTTGGTCGGTGAAGATCAACAAGTAATAGGTGCCGTAATCGACCGCCGGAACCCGTAATAGTTGATCGACCCTGTAGCTTTCGCCGGTGGCGAGCGGCGATAAATAGTTGGTATAAAGCGAGGCAAGTTGAGTGTCGCTGCTGTCGTAGCTTGCATTGGTCGAGAGATACACCCGGTCGTACCATGTATCTATGGCTATAACTTCACCGACATTTCTCGTCGTCCAAGAGACCTCTATTTGCTGCTTTCTGAAGGCCGAACTAGGGACCGTCACCTCCGACACAACCAGATCTGGCGCGGCGATCGCGATCGGATGCGCGAAGACGTTGTTGCCCTCATCAACCTCGGTTAAACTGTCGAAAGCATCGGCTAGGAACAGCAAGTAGCGATCGCCCGTCCCGGCATCGCTTGGGATCCTCAGAATCAGCTCGCCCCGATAGGTTTCCCCAACAGCCAGACTGCTGTCGGGGAAATAAGTGTAGGGGTCGTCTAGAAGGCGATCGCCGTCATCGAGGACCGCATCGTCGGACAGGTACACGTAGTCCTTCAATCCAGAGCGGCTCGTAGGTGCGGAACCTTGATTTTGTCCCGTCCAGCTAACGTAGATGCGTTCGCCGAGTGCGGCTGAGGTTGGTGCCGATACCTCAGTAATAACCGCATCCGCACCTTGCCCGCCGAAGTCCACCAACAGTGCAAAGGTATTGTTAGTCTCTAGGATCTCGCCTCGATCGTCATAGACGTCAGTGACAAATACTAGGTAGCGCTGCCCGACGAGGTGGCTCGGCAGTTCGACTGAGTCGTTCCCCGTGCTGTCAACGTAGCCGTCGATCAGAAAGTCGATCGTGCGCGAGAAACTGTCCCCTGCTGCCAAGGGCGTATCTCGGAATCCCTCCCACAGATACCGGTCGATGTTTTGGTTGAAGATCGGGTCGTCCGAGAGGTAAATCCGGTCGTACCAATCTGAGTTGGCGGAGACCGTCCCTTGATTCGTCGTCGTCAAGTTCACCGTCAGCGGTCCGCCCGTCAACAAGTCGCCTGCCGTCACCTCGGCCGCGATCGTCAAGTCGGGAGCGACGTTTGGAGCCGTCAATGTCAGCGCGATCGCGCGGTTGTTGTTGGTCTCGTCGCGTTCGAGCAGCTCTGCGGCTCCATCCGTTACCAAGAGCAGGTAGCGATTGCCGAGTTTGACGTTGGGAATCGTTAACCTCTCGGTGCGCGTGTAGCTGCTGCCGTCCGCCAGTGGGACCTCTTCACCCGTCGTCGTGAAGGAGGTGATGTACAGGTCGGAAGCGTCGAAGACCTCGTCTTCGGACAAGTAGAAGTAATCGCTCCAACCACTCGCTGCTAGCGTGTTGCTAGGGTTGGAGACCGTCCAGGTGACCTCGAAGCGCTCGTGCAGGGAAACCGTAGCAGGTGCTTTAAGGTCCGTTGCCGTCAGGTCCGGTACCGATATCGCGATCGGTCGCGCGAGTGTGTTATTGGTTTTGTCTAGCTCGCCCAGTTTATTGTTGCGATCGCTGTAGACCAGCAGGTAATAGGCCCCCGGCTCGACATTCGGCAGGACAACGGTTTGGACCTGACTGTAGCTCGCTCCGGCAGCCAGCGATGTCAGTGAGCCCCCAGAGAAGTCGGTTATGTAAGTGTCGGTGGGGTCGTAGATCTCATCCCTGGAGAGATAGAGGGAGTCGCTCCAGTTGAAGGGTGCAGCGATGTCGCCCTGGTTTTCGACCGTCCAGGACACCAAGATGTGCTCGCGGGTGGCGGCGGCGGGCGCTACTGAAACATCTGTGACGACTAGATCGGGGACGCGCACTTGGACCGGCAGGGAGAAAGCATTGTTAGCTTCGTCAGTTTCCACTTCATCAGCACGCCCGTCTGCCACCACCAGCAGGTAGTAGTCTCCGGGCTCGATGTCGATTGGCAGGGTAAAGCCCTCGGTGGTGCTATAAGTCGCGCCTACAGCGAGCGGAGTGGAGTTCAAATCCTGACCGATGTACTTCCTGCCCAAGCGCCGATCGCTGCTGTCGAGGACCGCATCCGTTGAGAGGTAAATGTCGTCGTAAATTCCGTAGTTGGCGGCTGCGGTAATGCCCTGGTTAGTCCCCGCCCAGCTCAAGTTTAGGAACTCGCCAGGGACGACCGTTGACCCCACGCCCGTAACATCAGTGACAATTAGGTCCGGACCGGTGCCGTCGAAGTTCAGCGGAATGGCGGCGACATTGTTAGTTTCATCAGCTTCGACTTGGTCGACGAAGCGGTCTGTGAAAACCAGTAAATAGCGCAAGCCAGCAGCATCAGGCAGCCTGACGGTTGTGGTCTGCGTGTAGCTATCGCCGCCGTTCAGGGGCGTTTCGGTGTTGATGTCGGAATAAGCCAGCTGCACGTCGGAGGTGTCGTAGACCGCGTCGCCCGAGAGATAGATGCGGTCGTACCAGTAAGCAGATGCCGTAACTGTGCTGTTATTGGTGACGGTCCAGCTCACGTCGATCGCCTGCTTGGAGCTGACCTCAGAAGCGCTGGCGGTCAAGTCGGTCACCGTCAGGTCGGGACCCTCGATGCGAATCGGCACGATGACGGTGTTGTTGGTCGCGTCCGTTTCACCTTGATAGCCGTTGTGATTGGTGTAGAAAATTAAGTACCGTTCGCCCTCCTCGTCAGCCGGGAGCGTGACGGTTTCGGTCCGCTCGTAGCTCTCGCCTGCCGCGAGCGGCGAGTCACCATCGGAGGGGTACCAGCTGCCGAGCCAGCGATCGTTGCCAGGGACTGGGTCGTGGGAGAGGAAGACGCGGTCGTACCAGTTGCCGGGGGCGATCGCGTAGCCTTGGTTCTCGACTTTCCAAGAGAGGGTAAGTGATTCGCCCACTGCAGCCGTTGCTGGTGACGAGACCGATGCAATCGTTAAGTCGGGAGCCGTCAGCGAAAGAGCTACGGCCGCAATGTTGTTTGTCTCGTCGATCTCACCTAGGTTTTTGCGGCGATCGCTGTAGACGAGCAGGTAGTGTTCTCCGAGGCGACGATTGGGGATTTCGAGGGTTAGGGTGTTGGTGTAGCTCTCGCCAGCTGCCAGGGGCGTCAGTGACTCCGAATACCTCGGATTTGTCTTGGCGTCAGCAAGGTGGGTGTCAGAGTCGTCGTAGACTGAGTCGTCGGACAGATAGAGGGAGTCGTACCAATTGCCACTAGCCGTCACGTCGGCTTGATTCTCCACAGTCCAACTCACCGACACTCTGTCGCGCACGGTAACCGAGGCAGAAGTCTGGACTTGCGTTACGACTAGGTCGGGAGCCGTAAGTTCGATGCGCCGGGCGAAGACGTTGTTGCGCTCGTCAGTCTCGCCCTGGGAATCGTAGGAATCCGTGACGAACAGCAGGAAGTAGTCGCCGGGCCCGTCGAAACTCGGCAGCGTGACGGTTTCAGTTCGCGTGTAGCTCTCGCCAGCCACCAGCGAACTCTTTCTGAATGTTGCGACGGAGGCATCTGCACTGTCGTATACCGAATTGTCCGATAGGAAGACGCGGTCTTCCCAAGAGCCGAAGGCATCGATCGCACTCGGGTTTTCGACCGTCCACGATACCTCAATCGATTCGCCCAAGGCAGCGCCCTCGGGCGCGGTCGCCGACACAAACGTCAGATCGGGGACGGTAATCTCTATTGGCAGGTCTAAAACGTTGTCCGACTCGTCGGTTTCGCCTAGGCTGTTATTAGGATCGGCAACGAAGAGCAAAAAGTAGCTCCCAGCCGTGACATTCGGAAGCCTGACTCTTTCGGTAATGGTGTAGCTCTCACCAGCTGCCAGCCAATTTCCGGCTAAACGGTCAACAAAGACATCGGAGCGATCGAACGTGGAGTCTGCCGATAAGTAAAGGTAGTCGCTCCAATAATCGCTAAAAGTATCGACCGCGGTCGCGTTCTCGACAGTCCACGACACCTCGATGCGCTCTTTTACAGCCGCCTGAGTCGGTGCGTTTGCTGAAGTCACCGTCAGGTTTGGAGCGATAATCGATATGGGCACCGCTAAAACGTTATCGGTCTCGTCGGTCTCGACAACGCTGTTGCCGGCATCTGCCACGACTAGCAGGTAACGATCGCCCGTGGGAGTGTTAGGCAGCTCGAATGTTTGGCTTAGGGTGGTACTCTCCCCCGGTGCCAGAAGGTAAGACCAACCTCCGTCATTGCCAACGTATGTATCGACAGAGGTGTCGAGGAATTTGTCGTCGGAGAGATAAACGCTATCCCTCCTCCACGGCACAACCCATCCCTCTAAGCCCCTTGACAAGGTCGGGTCCGTCCCGTCATTCACGACCGTCCAGGAGAGCTCAAATCTCTCGCCACGGACTACCGTTTCTGGAACTACTGTTGCCGACTCAACCCGCAAGTTGGCATTACCTGCACCAGTCTGAAGGGTATACGCACCGGTGGAACCGCTTAAGTTGCTTGTTGCCCGCACTAAGTAGTTGATGCCGGCTTGTGGGTAGAAGCTCAGCAGTGATTTGGAAACAGAGCCTTGATAACTTACATCTGGACCTCCCCCAATGGCTTGACCCGTGTCGGCATCGATCAGCTGAAGGACCGCGTCAAAGCTCGCCGCAGTCAGCAAGATATTTACTTCAGTACCGACTATTACATCAACAACCGCGTAATCGTCGCGAAAACTGCCTCTAAGGGTGGGGTTATCCGGGTCGTCCCAACTTAGCGTTCCCGTCACCGTCTCGTCCGTCGCGGAGATCGTCGACTCGACGGCGATATTATCTTGGAACGTCTGCAGGGTGTACTCGCCGGTCGAATCTCTGCCGCTGCTCGAAGCCCGCACTAAATAGTTGATGCCGGGTTGGGGCGCAAAGATCAGCTGCGAGTTTCGACCCGTACCATAATAATCGTCTTGAATGACAAGATCGCCCGTGTCGGCATCGATCAGCTGCAGGTATGGGTAGAAACCCTCTGCATTCATCTCGATCGTCACGTACGTCCCGACTGTTGTATCGACAAGCGCGTAATCGTCGAAGAATCTGTCACCGCGGGCGGGGTCGTAAGGGTCGTCCCAACTCAGCGTGCCCCTCACTGTCACGCCCGTCACGGAAATTGTCGGCTCGGACGAGATCTCTTCATTGGCTGCGGCAAAGAAGAGAGCGTCCCCACCCTCAGGCTCGGAGGCGATCGCCAGCCCGGCCGGAGCGTTTGGCAAGAGACTCGCGGGCGCCTCGACCAGCGGCTCGATGTCAGCACTTGTTAGCAGCGGAGCCCTATCGAATTCGTGAGGCTGTGGCTCGAAGTCCTTAGCAAACCCGCCAACAGCGTCATCCAACCAGTCCTGCGTCAGCAGCTGAAAATCGACCGTATCCATACCCTGAGAGCCCCGAGACTGCAATCAATGGCAACAAATGCAAATCAACAGCAATAAACATACATAATGTTTGTGTCGATTTTGTTGCCAAAGTTAGCACTAACAGCGCAACCCTTCAGTTTCCACGTTGCATGCAAGGCAACGGTCCGAATGGCACACGCTAGTGCGGATGCGTGAAGTTACACAAGCGGTATTGTAGTAGTTGTATAGGTTTATTTCCAGAAGACATAAGTAATTCTTTGCATTTGAAGGGATGGTGCGTGGAATTACTGAACAGTCTCGATTCAAACGATTAATGCTACCCGTGAATCGGTTGCAAACGACTGCGAGCGGCTGTTTTGCTTGCAGTACATTTAGTGGGAGATGGCTGTGAGCTCACCCCAAGCAGCAGAGGGGATGCTTGTTGCGTCAGCAGCATCCAGAATGCGCGGTGTTTCCGATCTCGGCCATGTCAGACTATTCCGGGTTTACTGTTGCTATAACCCGGATGGAGTTCGTCCCCACCATTTACCAGGCCTAATTGTACGTGCATGAGGTGAGAGCGGTATGCTCACGGCACTGGGAAATTCCGTAGTTTTACCGGGAAGTGACCCCGGAAAAGTGTGGCTTGCACTATCAGTGCTTCAAGAGTCGAATCCGAGGCAACCCCATCGACTGCACCCTGCTATTGCGACTGCGGTTGAGGAGAATAGCGTATCGACCCCTGGCAAACGGTGTATCGCCTTTAGCAAGGTTTGGGGTCGAGCTGCTTTATCTGGCAACTCAAACGACTATCAATCCCTATGGCGTATGGGTAAATCCTCAGATGTTCGTCGCCTTTTACCATAGGTTGGTCGACCGGACGCCCTGCTAAATCAGAACATCTGGGATGCGATGAATCACCAGCCAGCAGCCCAGGCAGGCACCGGTCAGCAGCAAGCAAATAATGCCGAGCGCGCCGGCCAGCGGTTGCCTCACACCACCCGTCGCCCATCGTGGGGCGCGATCGGTTTCGACTGCGATGGCACTGCTGTCGAGACAAGCTAATCCCCACACCCAACCGGCGTGCAGTCCGACTGCCAACCCGAGCGAGCCCCCGTTACTCCAGCGCGCTAGCACCAACACAATCCCCATAAGAGTTAACCCAGGTAGCTGTGCGATCCCTTCCCGACCGTCCCAGAGTAAATGTGACAGCGAAAACACTGCGCTAGTCGTCCCCAATGCGATCGCGACCGAAGACGTACTTAGTACTGTCGTGTAGAAGAAACCGCGAAACACTAGCTCCTCAGCAGCACCTACGCCGAGTGCTACCAGCAGTAATAAGGGCGCCACAACCACTAGCGATCGCACCTGGGTTGGCTGCCACTGCGCCCACCCACATGTCGTCCGCACGAGCGCAGTTGCGATCGTCCCGGCTGCCCCGAGTGCGAGACCGACTGCAACTGACCCTACCGTCGTTGGCGATCGCAACACGCCGTACTCTGACAGTTCCACGCCATCCAGCCAGGCAGCAAATGCAACTAGAGGGAGCGTCCAAACTTACAGCATGGCGAGCAGAGTAAGCTTGCGACGAGCGGGGAGAAATTGCCCTGGAAGCCACTGCCAAGCGATCGCGAACGGCAAAACGCAGGGCAGCCACAGCAATACCCATGCCGAGAAAAATGCCAGAACCTTTAAGGTTACTGGCAAATCGCTCGCGACACCTCGAACTAATTCAGAAGGCAGCAACTGAAGGAAATCCAAGTTAACACGCGCTCGCAGAAAGTGATTTCCGAAAGCTCAGACCTTTAGCAACACCGATGCCAATTTGCATTTCCAGCAGGCGTGCAAAAGCACCCAAAACAGCTCCTGCGACGCCTGCGGAGTTGTGAAACAACAATATGCTCCCGTTGGTGGCGATTGCTTCCCGGCAACGGACCCAAGTGAGACGAGGAATCGACAATCCGGGAATGAGCCAGCGCAGCAGAACAAATGCTACCGAACTTTATTCGTCCTCGTCAGCCTTTCCGTTTTCCATTAAGCTACCATCGCCTTCGATGTGCACCAAACGGATGTGCTTATAGCCGAGCTTGATCTCGAACTCATCCCCCGGCTTGAGTCCCATTGCTTCAGTGTATGTAGAACCGATCACGATCTGACCGTTCTTGTGAACGCTGACCCGGTATGTCGGCTCGCGACCGCGACCGTCCTTCGATCCTTCGGGATCGAGTGGAACACCCTTAGCGGCAAGGACGGCATCGTAAAAATCGGTCAGGTTAACGCGCACCTGATTATTCTTGGTTACCGTGTAGTAACCGCAGCGGCGGGCTGTTTCCCGGCGCGGCAGGTGAGCGAGCTCTTTTACTTTTTGAAGCAGCGCTCTTCCTGTTAGCGGGGTGGGTGCTTCTGTCATCTTCTTTCCACAGCTCCTTGCAATATCTCCTGCAAACGAGGCATATTCCCTGCCACTTGTTTGGCCTATTAAAGAATATATCGTCGATCATGCTCATTTGACTGCAAGACTCTGAAAAAAGTTCTCAGATAGTGGAGATATCGGAATTTTTTCCTAGGCGTTGTGCCAGTACTCGGTACTAGCGTTTACAGCTGCCGAGAGGGGTTTGTTGGAAAGTGCTGCGATCGTTTTTTCTTCTGTGCCGTTTTTTATATAGAGACAGTATTTGGACGTTGGAGATCGACGCCTTTAGCCTTGGAGTGATGCTGCCAGATGCAGGATGTACGAGACAGGGATGCTCTCTTGGCAAATTCAGCCCCCCTTTGCGGCTAATTGCAACAACGGTTGGGGAAAAGACGAGGGTTGCATTATGTAGATGGATGGCAGCTCGATCGCGCACCGCAATCTCCGGACAAGAGCCCGTCAGGGGTGTCGTAAACTAGTAATCATCCCTTTCGGCGATTGTCGTTGATGATAGCGTGTCATATCAAAGTCGCCGCTCCTTGGAATTTTATTAAGATATTTGTGTGTTCCCAATGGACGTTCGGTTTGAAATCCTGCGCCAAGGGCAAAACGCTGCCCCACAGGTCCAGTCCTATTCTCTGCAAGCCGATCCCGAGCAAACAGTTCTGGATTGTCTGAATCGGATCAAGTGGGAGCAAGATGGCAGCCTTGCCTTTCGTAAAAACTGCCGCAACACGATCTGCGGTAGCTGTGGCATGCGGATAGACGGCCGCTCCGGTCTGGCCTGTCAAGAAAAACTAGCAAGCGTGCTGGCTCGACAGCAGTCGAGTCAGCAAGCGGACCGAACTTTGGAACGGGAAAACCGCTTGCCGACTATCGCGATCGCACCGCTCGGTAATCTACCAGTCATCCGCGATTTAGTAGTGGATATGCAACCGTTTTGGGACGATCTTGAAGCAGTCGATCCCTATGTCAGCACGGGCAGCCGGTCGGTCCCCGAGCGCGAATTTTTGCAAACTCCCGAGCAGCGATCGCGCTTGGATGCAACGGGGAACTGCATCATGTGTGGGGCATGCTATTCCGAGTGCAATGCCAAGTTGGTTGCACCGAATTTTGTCGGCCCGCACGCATTAGCTAAGGCAAGACGCATGACGGCTGATTCGCGCGACGCCCGCGTGGAAGAACGGCTGGAAGAATGCAATGAAGGGACTGGCGGCGTGTGGGGTTGTACGCGCTGCTATATGTGCAATGAAGTTTGTCCAATGGGCGTTGCACCGATGGATCGTATCGGCGAAATCAAGCAGGAGATCTTGGCTCGCAAAGATGCAAGTGCCAGCCGTTCGATCCGCCATCGCAAGGTACTGGTGGAATTGGTTGGGAGAGGCGGTTGGATCGACGAACGGAAGTTTGGGTTGGCAGTTGTTGGAAACGGATTTCGCGATGTCGCAGGACTGGCAAGTTTGGTGCCCTTGGGATTGCGAATGCTAGCAAGCGGCAAATTCCCTCTTCTCTTTGAACCGTCACAGGGAGCCTCAGAAGTCCGCGCGCTGATCGAGACGGTTCGTACTCAGTCCGACCTGCCATCCGCAACCCCAGACGATAAATAGCCGAATAGATACTAATTTTCACAATGCCTACGACAGATGAGGTAAAGAATCCCTAGGATCGAAAGCTCCCGATCTGGCATCTGTCGCATTACTTCCGAGAGTTGGTTATGACTCTTGAGCGTCCCGATCGCCACATAAAAAGTATGAGAGCAGCTCGTATTCTCCACCACTTGTCAGGGCTCAGAGCGGCGGACAAGTGCGTGCGAGACAATTTATATGTTGAATATATATGTTGAAATCGATGTCGAACAGCATTCACCAATCGGAGCGACTGTCCGAATGAATGTCCTAAACTGCCAGCACGTCGCGCTTTTAGTCAGCAACCTGGAACGCGCAGATAGGTTTTATGGCCGCGTTTTGGGGTTGCCTTGCGTTCCGCGCCCGTTGAATTTCTCCGGTGTTTGGTACCAAATCGGTACGTTGCAACTGCACCTTATCGTTCGCGATGACTACGTGCAACCGCTGGAAAACCCCGAAAAATGGGGTCGCAATCCGCATTTAGCGTTGGCAGTGGATGACCTGGATGCCGCACGCACGCGGTTGTTTGAATACGGTTACGAGGTAAAACCGAGTGCATCGGGGCGGGCCGCTTTGTTCGTTCGCGACCCCGACGGTAATATTGTCGAACTTGCTCTGGCTCGCGAGCCGCTATCGACGACGGCGTCAACCAATTCACGCGCTCGTCCCCAAACTTCAGCATGAAGGCAATCGCCTACAGCTACCGCGACCCCCTACTAGACAGTTCGACCCAGTCGGTACTCCCATCGACCCAAGAGATTGAGATTGCCGGTCTATACGAGGATTGGGGCGAGCGTTCGGCGTGGCAGCAGGTGTTGGCAGCTTGCGACTGCGAGCCCCCCGCTTGCGTGCTAGTTCGTTCCCCGAGCGAACTCGGAACGTCCGCTGCCGAAGTTGACGCCGCGATCGCGCAGTTGACCCTCCGCGGAGTAGCGCTAGCCCTTTTGGAGCCGGACGGAACGGTCCGCAAGCTGCCGCTTGGCGACAGGGCAACGCGCGCGGCGATCGCCCAGTGGCAGGACGAGCAAAAACGCCAGCAGCTCCTCCGGGGACATGCGCGCCGCCGCTTGCAAGCACAGCCGCCGCCAGGGAAAGCGCCTTACGGTTACCGACGTGGACGCGATCGCTACGGACTCGATCGCAGCACGGCTCCGGTCGTTAAGGAATTTTGCGATCGCTTCTTGCTATATGGATCGCTACGCGGTGCGGTGCGCTACCTGGAAGCTAAGTTCGGCAAAAAAATCTCCGTAGCAACTGGGCGGCGCTGGCTAACGCATCCGGTGTACCGCGGCGATCTACTTTACAAAACCGGCGAGATCGTCCCGGACGCCCACATTGCAATTTTGTCGCGCGACGAGGCCGCGCAAATCGATCGTCTCATGAAGCGCAATCGCCGCCTGCCGCCGCGCGCTGCTAGCGCTCCCCACTCACTAGCGGGTTTGGTGATCTGTTCCACCTGCAAGCAAGGACTCGGCATTGCTCGAGTCAAGGGACGCAACCGCCAGCAAGCCTACCTCTATCTCAGGGCTGCCCGCTGTCCGCGGCAGCCAACGTGCCGCTCGCTGCCTTACCAAGCCGTCCTAGATCGCGCGATCGTCAAAATTTGCGAAGAGTTGCCGCCAGCTATAGCGCAGTTGCAGTCACCGGACACCGCAGCACTGCAAGTTGCGATTGCCGCTCAGGTGGAGCGCAAGCAGCAGGCGCTTGCGCAACTCCCCGTCCTCGAGCAGCAAGAGATTCTGGATGCCGACACCGCTGCCCTGCGACGCGCTCGGTTGCACGCTGAAATTGCCGCACTCTACGACCGACGCGCCCAACTACCACCGCCCAACCTGAGCGCGATCGCGCGCGAGGTAGCCCTGCCGCAGTTTTGGTACGACCTATCCGAAACCGAGCGCCGATTCTATTTGCGAGAATTTCTCCGTCATATTGAGGTACTTCGCCCCGAATCGGGCGTGTGGGAACTGCGCCTCGCATTTGTATTCTGAATGCAGAAATAAGACGTTTAGCTTGTCAGTGTTTGCCTGCAGGGGGAGGGCAAAACTCACCCAATCTGAAATATTGGGTATTATGAAACATTTTATTGCGGTTGCAGCTGCGCGTTTGTTATTGAGGGGAAAGCTTGCGAAGCTGCATAGGCTCCTTCCGTTCCATAGCATCAGCGTAATCCTCACTATCTGCCGATTAGATCCTGCTTTATGAGGGTAAGGAGTCTAATTTGCTTCAGGTCACCTCGAATAATTCGCTTAGGACCGAAGGTCGGCACCGCAGCACGGGCAATTCCGCTGCCATTCCGCCACAATCCGGCAAAATTTCAAGGGGCCCTTACTTCTTTTCAGCCTCCCATCATTAAAGAGTTACACCTAGCGCAGTGACACCTAACGCAATAATCTGTCTCCAGTTCGATTTAAATTAAGGCGATCCCTGTCCCGCCCGGCAACCGTGCGGAAGTCGTTCGAGCCTCGTGCGTTTAAGTAGCCTCTGAGTTTTCTCGGAATCTGTATTGTCGAGGGCAAGATACCGATCGTCACTCCCTCAGCCGTCCATCGATTGCCCGAGCTGTATGGACCGCTCTAAAGCCTGCTTCACTATTTTGCTCGTTGCCAGCGACCCTGACGAACGTCTGGCAATATGTCGCGTGCTGCAGGGTGCTGCGGGCAATATTGCCATCCTAGAAGCCGCATCGGCTCGCGAGGCGCGGGCGTATCTCGGCACGCATTCCGAGATCGAGTGCTTGTTGCTTGCCGGTCACTTGTCTGACAGCAGCGCTATCGAGGCTTTGACTGCGTTCGACGAGATCGGGAGTAACGTCCCGGTCGTCGCGTTGGTCGATGAGCATGAAGAGAAGGTGGTGGCCGACCTGATAAACGCAGGGGCGCTCGATTTCCTCCCCAAGGCACGAATCGCGCCGAACTCGCTTGTCTGCAGTCTCAACCGTTCCGTCCGCATTCATCGTGCCGAGCGCGCTGCCCGTCAGTCCGATATGCGCTACCGCGCGAGCGAGGAACGTTACCGCCTCATTTTGACCGGTTCCAACGAAGGGTTTTGGGACTGGAATCTTGGGGAGGTGGCTTACTGTGACCCGCGATTGCAAACCATTCTGGGATTGCAATCGGCCACAGATTTGGTAGCCATCGATCGCGTGCGCGCGCGCTTGTGGAGACGCGATCGCGTCCGGCTAGCACGGGCGATCCGCAACCACTTGGACGGAACCGACGATCGATTCGAAATCGAAGTATGCGTGCGCCGTCCGGACGGCAGCGAACGCTGTTGCATCGTACGCGGTAAAGCCCAGCGCGACCTTGGTGGTAAGGCTTACCGCCTATCCGGCGTAGCTATCGACATTACCGAACGTCAGCGAGCCGAGGCACGGACCCGTTTTCTGGCGGAAGCCAGCGAGCTGCTTGTATCGCCCCTGGATTACCGCACGATGTTGAACGATCTGGCGCAGCTTGCCGTACCGCAACTGGCCGACTGGTCGGCGATCGACCTATTTCCGAGCAGCACCGTCGCGTCTGGTTGCACCCTCAAGCGTACGGCTGCCGCTCATGTCGATCCCGATCGCCTCAAGGCGGTCTGGGAGATGCAGCGCGATCTCGATGACTTAGGAGTCGATGACCTAGCTTCAGTCGTGGCACGCAGTGGTTGCTCGCAAGCACTCCTGGTTCGAGACGAAGAGCGCAGTGCATCAAAGCCGCACGCAGCATCTGACTTTTCCGATGCAGCTGCAGGTCTTATCGGCGAGCTCGACTCTACCCGCGCTTACCGGGAGCGGCTGACCTATTTGGGCGATCGCTCGTACCTCTGCGTGCCCTTGCAGGCGGGCGATCGCATCTTGGGGGCTCTAACATTTGCGTGCGGCAGCTCCGGACGGTACCACACTCGCGAGGACTTGTTGCTCGCAGAAGACTTGGCGCGGCGCGTGGCCCTGGCATTGGACAATGCCCGCTTGTTCGAGGAATCTCAGGCTGCTGGCGACAGCTTGCGCCAAGCGTTGCAAATCCTCAGCGGGCAGCAGCAGCAATTACACGCTCTTCAAGAACTGACCAACCTACTCAATCAACGCCTGAGCGACCTACCCGAATTGCTAAAGGTCATGGTTGAAGCCACCTGCGAGGCCGTCGATGCCGCGCAGATTTGCTTCATCGCTCTCTGCGGCGATCGCGATTGCCACCTGCGCTTGACAGCAGCGGCGGGCGCGGGCACCCACAATTTGCGCTTGACGGCAGCGTTGGCTCGAGAGGGCGGTGTCTTGCATCGCGTCTTTGCCGGCGGTCAGCCCCAACCGATTATCACCGAACCCAGTAGTGGTTTCCCTCAGTGCATCTTCGCCGTACCGATCGCGTCCGCACAGTCGGGTCGCTTGGGCGTTCTAGCTGTAGGCAGCTGGGATGCCGCCGATCGTGCCTTTGCACCGGAGGACCGCCATTTGCTCTTGGCCGTGGGCAAACAGGCCGCGATCGCGATCGACAATGCGCGCTTGATCGAAACTCTAGAAGAGCGGGAAGTGCGACTAGAAGCTCAGAATCAGATACTGGCCGCACAGAATGCCGAGCTCGAGCGCCAACAGCGCCATATCCAGTTGCAAAATATCCGTTTGCTAGAAGCCGCCCGCCTCAAATCTCAGTTCATTGCCACGATGTCCCACGAGTTGCGTACGCCGATGAATGCCATCATCGGTTTCTCGCAATTGCTGTTGCGTCAAGCAAGTAGCCTTGCTGCATCGCAAGTGCAGATGCTCGACCGCATCCTCAGCAATGGCAAGTCGCTGCTGGCACTCATCGACGACATCCTCGACCTATCCAAAATGGAAGTCGGTCGGTTGGAGTTGCGACCGGAACCTGTCGACCTGCACTTGCTAGTCAGTAAAACTCTCGAAGAGCTGCGCTCGCTCGCCGATGAAAAACAATTGCAACTCGAACTGCACTCGTTGCTGGTTGATGCGGAAATTGTTAACGATAGTGCTCGCCTGCGCCAGGTGTTGGTCAACTTACTCTCCAACGCGCTGAAGTTTACCGAATATGGAAGCATCTGCGTCCTCTTGAGCGAGCCCGACCCCACAACCATTGAAATATCAGTACGCGACACTGGCATCGGTATGAGCGAGCAGCAACAGGAGCAGATTTTCGAAGCCTTCCGCCAAATCGACCAATCTACTACTCGCCGCTACTCCGGAACGGGTTTGGGATTGGCGATCGCGCGATCGCTGGTGGAACTGATGAAGGGC